>JAGRKN010000016.1:0-19128 GCA_020442275.1 Rhodoblastus sp.
CGCGCGAAATCGCATTGTCGAAGGCGAGCGGTCCGTCGAGCACGCCGCCGGTAATCTGCCCGCGATCGGCCATCTTGCAGAGCGCGGCGGCTTCGACCGTCGACGGGATTTTCGGCGTCACGGTCTCGACGGCCGACAAGAGCGCGACCTTCGGCTTTTCGACTCCGATTGCGCGGGCAAGATCGATCGCATTCTGGACGATGTCGCGCTTGGCCAGGAGGTCGGGCGAAATGTTGACGGCGGCGTCGCTGACCAGAATCAGCTTCGGATAGAGCGGCGCGTCGATCACGAAGACATGCGAGATGCGTCGCTCGGTCTTCAGCCCGACATGCTCGCGCACGATCGCGCCCATTACCTCGTCCGTATGCAGCGCGCCCTTCATGATCGCCTGCGACGCGCCGGCGCGCACGAGATCGACCGCGCGCTCGGCGGCGGCATGCGAGTGCGGCGCGTCCTCGATGGCGACATCGGCCAGCGACAGCCCGGCCGCCTCCGCCGCCGCCTCGATCTTGCGACGCGGCCCGACCAGAATCGGCTCGATCATGTCGAGCTCGCGGGCTTCCATCGCGCCGGCGAGCGAGGCGGCGTCGCAGGGATGCACGATCGCGGCGCGGATCGCCGGCAGATCGCGCGCGCGCGCCGCAAGCGCCGCGAGGCGGGGAAATTTGCCGAGGGCGAGCCAGCCGGCGTTGGGCGACATGTCCATTTGCGCTCCGGGTTGCTCCTCCCGGAATACACATCCAACGCGTCGACGCAATGACGCAGCCGAAACCGACCTTACATGCGCATCGCCGATTGCGACGTCCCGTCGCGGAAATTCGCGATATTGGGCGGGCTGACGTGGTTCATGAAGCGCTCGACCTCGTCGCGCGACCCGAAGATCAGCGGCGTGTGGACATGCAGGCTGTCCGGCGTGATGTCCAGGATCGGCCGTTCGCCGTTCGTCGCCTCGCCGCCCGCCTGCTCGACCAGGAAGGCGATCGGATTGGCCTCGTAGAGCAGGCGCAGCCGGCCACGCACCTGGCCGCGCCGCGTCCCGCCGGGATAGAGATAGAGCCCGCCGCGCGAAATGATGCGGTAGGCCTCGCCGCACAGCGCGCCGACCCAGCGGGTGTTGAAGTCGATGGCGCGCGGCCCGTCGGCGCCGGCGATCAGTTCCTCGACATAGCTCCGGACGTTGTCGGACCAGAAGCGCGCATTGGAGCCGTTGACGGCATATTCGCGAGAAGATTTCGGCGTCGTCACTTTCGGGCGGGCGAGCGTGAAACGCTGCGTCGTGCGGTCGAGCGTGAAGAGGACGACGCCATCGCCCAGCGTCAACATCAGGCTGGTGTGCGGCCCGAAGATGAAGAAGCCCGCGGCGAGCTGCGCGCGGCCGGGTTGACGGAACGTCGCCACCGCCGAATCGAGCGCCGGCAGAATCGAGAAGATCAGGCCGACCGGCGCATTGGCGTCGATATTGGTGGAGCCGTCGAGCGGATCGACCGCGACCGCGACGGGCGATCCCGGCACGACATCGAGCGCTGATTCGCTCTCTTCGGAAGCCAGATAACGCACCGGCGAATGGCGCATCCGGTCGATGATCGTTTCCTCGGCGAGAATGTCGAGCCGGCGTTGCGCATCGCCATCGGCATGATGGGCGACGAGTTCGTGCATGTCGTCGGCCAGCGGCCCGCGCCCAACCGCCTCGCCCAGAGTGAAGGCGGCTTCCGCCATGCGTCCGATCGTCGTCGCAACGGCGGTCTCGACCGGACGACCCGCGGCCCAGGCGTTGAGATAGGCGTGCAGGTTCATGGGGGCTCCTGATGTCTCGGCGCGCGACGACGCTCCCGCTGCGCTGAGTGTCGCCGACCTTGCTCTGGCAGAATATTTGAAATATCTGCAACTACTATTCAGTTTTTCTGAAGTCCGGATTCCATGCGCGGCGTCACTCTCAAACAATTGCGCGCCCTGCGCGCTATCGCCGATACCGGCTCGGTGACGGCGGCGGCGCGCGAACTCTTCGTCACTGCGCCAGCAATTTCGATGCAGATCAGGCAGTTCGAGCAACTTGCCGGCCTGCCGCTGCTCGAGCGCGCTGGCGAAAAATTCGTACTGACCGCGGCGGGACGCGAAGCGCTGCGCGCCGCGCGCACCGTCGATGCGGCCATCGACGAATTCGAGACGACGCTCGAAACGCTGCGCGGAGGTGTCGCAGGCCATGTAAGCGTCGGCCTCGTGTCGACGGCCAAATATTTCGCGCCGCGTATGGTCGGCGCCTTTGCCCGCACGCATCCGGGCGTGAAGGTCTCGATGACCGTCGGCAACCGCGAGCAGATGCTGCGCGCCTTGCGTGAATTCTCGATCGACATAGCCATCATGGGCCGCCCGCCGGAGGACCAGAGTTGCGCGGCCGACCCGATTGGCGATCATCCACACCTCATTGTCGCCGACCCCGCCCATCGCCTTGCGCGCCGGCGCAAGTTCGATCCCGCATTGCTCGCCGAAGAAACCTTCGTGGTGCGAGAGCCCGGCTCCGGCACCCGCAACCTGATGGAGCGCTTTCTCGAACAGGCCAGCGTCGCGCCGCGCTACGGACTCGAGATCGATTCCAACGAGACGATCAAGCAGGCCGTCATGGCCGGTCTCGGCGTCGCCTTCATCTCGGCGCATACGGTCGCCGCCGAACTCGCCGACGGCCGCCTCGTCAAGCTCGACGTGCGCGGCCTGCCCATGGTGCGCACATGGTACGTCATGCGCCGCCTCGACCGGCGCCTGCTGCCCGCCGTGCGCGCCATGCAGGAATTCATTGTCGCAAATCGCGCCGACTTTCTCCCGACCGGGACCTGATGCTAGAACTCAGGCGACATACATTCTTGTAGGACAGAACAGATGAGCGACGAGACGGCTGTCGCGCCAGCGACATTCGATCCAGCGGCGCATGGCTGGAAAACGATGAAGGGGCCGGGCTTTTCCTCGCTCGTCGGCCCGATCTGGGCCAAACGCGACGGCGAGACGTGGCGCTATGCTTTCCTGGCGGAAGAAAAGCACGAGAACCGGCAGGGCGCGGTCCATGGGGGCATGCTCATGACCTTCGCCGATCACGCCATCGGCTTTGTCGCCTGGGAGGCCGCCGGCCGTCGCAAATGCGTGACCATGCAGCTCGAGAACCAGTTTCTTGCCGCCGTGAAACATGGGGATTTCGTGGAATGCGACACTGAAATCGTGCGCGCCGCCAAGACGGTGATCTTTCTGCGAGGCGTGCTGAAGGTGAAGGGCCGGCCGGTGATGGCGGCCAACGGCATCTGGAAAGTGATCGAATGATCCGACCAGACGGCGGACTTGGACCGCATCGCGGTCCAGTTCATTTTTTCGCCCTCCACGCGCGATAGACGGCCTCGATAGAACGCCATTTTTCCATGAGCCAGTCGAGCGCGCGCTCCGCCCAATGAAAATCGACGGCCAGGATGGCAAGCCCGAGCGGGATCATCCAGAAGCCGAGTACAGGCAGAAAGCCGAACATGCCGAGGATGACCAGCGCGACGCCGATCGGCGGCCTGAGCCATCTCCATTTCGGGTGCTTGATCCATTCCGGGATCATGTCGGCGTACCGCGCATGCCCATGATGTAGGCGTGCGCGGCCTGATCCGCCAGACCGGCGCCGTCTCTATATCCCCATCTGCCGCGCGGCCAGATCCTTCATGATCTCTTCCGCGCCGCCGCCGATGGCGTTGACCTTCACTTCGCGATAAATCCGCTCCACCTTCGTGCCGCGCATGAAACCCTGTCCGCCGTGGATCTGCACGCCTTCGGACGCGCAGAAGGCCATGGTCTGTGTCGCCTGGTTCTTCAGCATCGCGATTTCCGCCGCCGGGCTTTCGCCCTGCTGCACGCGCCAGGCCAGCTGTTCCAGCCAGGCCTGCGTCGCATTCACGCGCATCGCCATATCGACGATCTTGTGGCGCACAACCTGCTGGTCGGCCAAGCGCCCGCCGAACACTTTTCGCTCGCGCGCCCAGGCGATCGATTCCTCGAGACAAACGCGTGAGAAGGCCGTGCAACCAGCGGCCATACCGAGGCGTTCGGAATTGAAATTGAGCATCACATATTTGAAGCCCTTGTTCTCCTCGCCGATCAGGTTCTCGACGGGAACTTTCACGTCATCGAAGAACAATTGCGCCGTATCGCTCGCCCACCACCCCATCTTGCGCAGCGGTTGTTGCGTGAAGCCCTCCATGCCGCGCTCGATCAGCAGCAGCGACACGCCGCCTGCGCCCGGCCCGCCCGTGCGCACGGCCACCGTATAGAAATCGGCTCGCACGCCCGAGGTGATGAACATTTTCGAACCGTTGACGATGTAGTGATCGCCGACGCGCTTCGCGGTCGTCTTCAGTTGCGCGACGTCCGAACCGCCCGACGGTTCGGTGATCGCCAGCGCGGAAATCTTCTCGCCGCTGAGCACCTGCGGCAGCACGCGCTTCTTCATCGCGTCTGGGCCGACCGCGAGAATCGGCGGCGAGCCGATGGTATGGCTCATCAGGCTCGCCGAAACGCCGCCTGCGCCGGACCGCGCGAGTTCCTGCGACAGCACGATGCGATGAAACTGGTCGCAAGGCGACCCGCCGTATTCTTCCGGATAGCCCAGGCCCAGAATGCCGACATCGGCGGCCTTCTTGTAGAGCTCGCGCGGAAAACCGCCGGCCTCGTCCCATTCGTCGACGAAGGGCGAGATTTCCCTCTCGACGAAGCGGCGCACTGTGTCGCGAAAGGCTTCGTGGCTTTCGTCGTAGTAGAGGCTTTTGACGTTACCAGTCATCGCAATGACGCCCTTCTATTTCTCTTCTGCCTCCAGCGTCGCCAGCACATGGCGCGTCGCGACCTGATCGCCTTCCTTCACCGACACCGTCTCCAGCACGCCGTCGCGGCCGGCTACGATCTCGTGCTGCATCTTCATCGCTTCGAGAATGACGATCCGCTGGCCCTTCTTCACGGCTTCGCCGGCCTGAGCCAGAACCGACACGATGCGCCCGTTCATCGGCGCAACGAGACGCGCGCCGCCGTCGCGCTCGGCGGAAGATTTGATCTCGTGCGAAGTCTCGCGCGTCGTCAGTTGCTCGCCGCCGGCCTCGATATGCAAGGTCGCACCGTCGAAAGCGCAGACCCCAGACGTCTGCACGCCGCCGATCGCGAAGCGCACGCGGTCGGAGTCGCGCGATACAATGTCGAGATCGATCGTGTCGCCACCCACCGCAACCGTGTAGGAGGACGCCCCACGCGCGGTCAGCGAGACCGGCGTTTCCATGTCGCCGACCGCGAGCTTCAGCGGCTTGGCGAAGACGCCCGAGGAATCCCAGCTCGACACCAGCGGCGCCAATTGCCGCGCGCTCCGCTCGTAGAGCAGCGCGGCGGCCAGCGCGAGCAGGCGGGCCGAGGGCGCCCTCTCGGCCATGGCCGCGCTGTCGGCCGCGAAATGCGTGGGAATGAAGCCTGTCGTCGTCTCGCCCTTCGCGAACACGGGATGGTTCAGAAGCGCGACCAGAAAGGCCTTGTTGTTCGGCAGGCCGAACAACACCGATTCCTGCAAAGCGCGCACGAGACGTCGCCGCGCCTCATCACGCGTCCGCCCGCGCGCGATGACCTTGGCGATCATCGGATCGTAAAAGGGCGAGATGTCCTGACCCGAGCGGATGCCGTGATCGACGCGTACGCCTTTGCCCTCGGCGGGCCGCCATTCGAATACCGTGCCACTCTGCGGCAGAAAATTCTTTTCCGGCGATTCCGCATAGAGACGCACTTCGATCGCATGACCATCGAGGCGAACGTCATCCTGCTTGAGCGGCAATGGCTCGCCTGCCGCGACACGCAATTGCCATTCGACGAGATCAAGCCCCGTAATCTCTTCCGTCACGGGATGTTCCACCTGCAGGCGCGTGTTCATTTCCAGGAAGTAGAATTCGCCGTCGGCGCCGAGCAGGAATTCCACGGTACCCGCGCCGCGGTAGGAAATCGCTTTTGCCGCAGCCACCGCCGCAGCGCCCATCTTATCGCGCAAGGCGGGCGAAACGGCTGGAGACGGGGCTTCCTCGATCACCTTCTGGTGGCGGCGCTGGGCCGAGCAATCGCGTTCGCCAAGATGGATGACGTGACCATGGGAGTCGCCGAACACCTGCACCTCGACGTGGCGTGCGTCGACCACGGCCTTTTCGAGAATGAGTTCGCCGGAACCGAAGGCATTCTGCGCTTCCGACCGCGCAGTCGAAACAGCGTCGGCGAAATCCTCGAGCCGCGTGACGAGTCGCATGCCGCGCCCGCCACCGCCGGCCGCCGCCTTCACCATGATCGGACAGCCGATCCTCTGCGCTTCGGTCGCGAGCGTCGCGTCGCTCTGGTCAGCGCCCTGATAGCCCGGCACGCAGGGCACGCCCGCCTCGATCATCAAGCGCTTGGCCGCTGCCTTGTTGCCCATCGCGCGAATGGCGTCCGGCGTCGGGCCGATGAACACGAGTCCCGCGTCCTGGCAGGCGGCGGCGAATCCGTCGTTCTCCGACAAGAAGCCGTAGCCCGGATGCACGGCGTCCGCGCCGACGCGCTTCGCGGCGTCGATGATCGCCTGGACATTGAGATAGGATTCAGACACCGGCGGGGGACCGATCCGCACGGCCTCGTCCGCCTCGCGCACATGAAGCGCGTCCGCATCCGCGTCCGAATAGACAGCGACCGTGCGATAACCCATGTCGCGCGCCGTGCGCATCACCCGGCAGGCGATTTCACCGCGATTGGCGATGAGGATTTTGGAAAATTGCGTCACGACAACCTCTTGCTCGCTCTTCGCCGGAAGCCCGTCATTGCGAGCGAAGCGAAGCAATCCATCCCCGGATCATTGTCCAGGTGCGGGGATGGATTGCTTCGTCGCTTCGCTCCTCGCAATGACGGCGCGACGTCACGACTGCCCTAATGTTTCTTGCGCTCGTCTTCCGGCGCGATGCCCAGCATTTTCGACAGGATCATCAGCATGACCTCGTCGGCGCCGCCGCCGATCGAGGCGAGGCGCGAGTCGCGATAGGAGCGGCTGACCGGCGTCTCGTTCATGAAGCCCATGCCGCCCCAATATTGCAGGCACGAATCCGTCAGCTCGCGCCCGAGACGGCCGGCTTTCAGCTTCGCCATCGAGGCGAGTTTAGTGACGTCCTGTCCTTCCAGCATCAATTCGCAGGCGCGGTAGCAGAGCGAGCGCAAGAGTTCGACTTCGGTCTGCAATTCGGCGAGGCGAAAATGCACGACCTGGTTGTGCAGCACCGGCTTGCCGAAAATCTGCCGCTGGCGCGCATAGTCGATCGTCGCCTGGATGATGCGCTCCTTGCCTTTCAGACTGGAGACCGCGCCCCACAGGCGTTCTTCCTGAAACTGCACCATCTGATAGGTGAAGCCCTTGCCTTCCTCGCCGATCAGATAGCTTTGCGGCACGCGCACATTGTCGAAATAGATCTGCGCCGTGTCGGAGGAATGCATGCCCATCTTGTCGAGCTTGCGCGCGATCTCGACGCCCTTGGTCTTCATCGGCACGCAGATCAGCGACTTGTTGCGATGAACCGGCCCATCGGAGGTGTTGGCGAGCAGGCAGATCCAGTCGGCCTGCGTGCCGTTGGTCGTCCACATCTTGCCGCCGTTGATGACGTAGTCGCCGCCATCTTTCTTCGCGGTCGTCTTCACCGAGGCGACGTCGGAACCCGCGCCGACTTCGGACACGCCGAGGCAGGCGACATATTCGCCCGAAATCGAGGGCGCGAGAAATTGCGCACGCACTTCATCGTTGCCGAAACGCGCGAGCGCCGGCGTCGCCATGTCCGTCTGGACGCCGATCGCCATCGGCACGCCACCGCAATTGATCTGGCCGAGTTCCTCGGCAAACGCCATCGCATAGGAATAGTCGAGGCCGGAGCCGCCGAATTCTACGGGCTTGTTGATGCCCAAAAATCCGAGCTTGCCCATCTTTCCGAACAATTCGTGCGCCGGAAAGATGCCCGCCTTCTCCCATTCGTCGACGAAGGGATTGATGTCGGAAGCGATGAATTTCGAAATGTTGCGACGGATCTCGTCGTGTTCGGGCGTGAATTTCATCAGATCATCCTCACATGCGCGCGACGCCGAAGGTCGTGGTCCGCAGCGGCCGGATATCGGCTTCTCGGCAGATCGACAGGCAGAAGGCCAGCACTTTGCGCGTATCTCGCGGATCGATCAGCCCATCGTCCCACAGGCGCGCCGTGGCGTAGAGCGCGGTCGTCTCACCCTGCATACGGTCGGCGATGCCCTTTTCCATCGCGTCGAGCTTCTCGCGGTCGATCGGCTTGCCTTCGCGCTTCAGCTTGCCCTCGGTCACGATCGCCATGACCTTGGCCGCCTGCTCTGGTCCCATGACGGCAATGCGGTTGTTGGGCCAGGCGAAGATGAAGCGCGGATCGTAGCCGCGCCCGCACATGCCGTAATTGCCGGCGCCGAACGAGGCGCCGATATGCAAGGTGATCTGCGGCACGGTGGCGTTGGACACGGCCTGGATCATCTTCGAGCCATGCTTGATGATGCCCGCCTGCTCCGCCTCGCGGCCGACCATGTAGCCGGTCGTGTTCTGCAGGTAGATGATCGGAATATTCGACTGGCAGCACAGCTGGATGAATTGCGCGGCCTTTGTCGCGCCATCCGCGTCGATCGGCCCGTTGTTGCCAATGAATCCGACCGTGTGCCCCTCAATTGCGCCGTGGCCGCACACGGTGTGGACGCCGTAGAGGACCTTGAAGTCGAGATATTCGCTGTCGTCGACGATGCGCGCGATCACCTCGCGCACGTCGATCGGTTTGCGATAATCGACCGGCACGACGCCCGCGAGTTCGTCCGGCGAGTAACGCGGCTCTTTATAGGCGCGCGGTTCGTTGCGTTGGATCTGCTCGTTCCACGGCAGCATGGCCATGACTTCGCGTGCGATACGGATGCCATCGGCGTCGTCCTCGGCGACATATTCGCCAAGACCCGATTTCGTCACATGCATATCGGCGCCGCCGAGTTCCTCGTCGGTCGCGATCTCGCCGGTCGCGGCGCGCAACAGCGGCGGTCCCGCCAGAAACACCTTCGCCTTGCCGCGCACGAGTATGTTGTAGTCGCTGAGGCCCGGCAGATAGGCGCCGCCCGCGGTCGACGAGCCATGCACCACCGTCACCTGCGGAATGCCGGCCGCCGACATACGCGCCTGGTTGGCGAAGCCGCGCCCGCCTTCCACGAACATCTCGGCCTGGAACAGCAGATTGGCGCCGCCGGATTCGACAAGCCGCACCATCGGCAGCTTGTTCTCCATCGCCATCTGTTGCGCGCGAAGCCCCTTCTTCACGCTCATCGGCGTCGATGTGCCGCCCTTGAAGGCGCTGTCGGAGGCCATGACCATGCAGCGGATGCCCGACACGTAGCCGATGCCGATGATGCCGCCGCCGCCGAATTCGTCATGCATGCGCAGGCCCGCGAGCGTCGAGATTTCGAGCCACGGCGCGCCGGGATCGAGTAGCAGCGCAAGACGTTCGCGCGGCATGATCTGGCCGCGCTTGGTGAAGAGCTCGCGCTTGGTCTCGCCCGTCTCGCGAACCTTGTTCTCGAGCCCGCGGAATTCGTCGATCAGCCGCAGCATCTCTTCGCGGTTGGCGCGAAAAGTTGCGGAATTGACGTCGATCTTGCTTTCGATGACCGGCATGGCGTCCCTGCGCTTGATCGCGGCAAGGTTCAACGCTGCGCCCGAAACGCGCGACGCCTCCCTCGACGCTGGCGATGGCTCTTGCGGCCACACGCCTTTAATCCTCCAGTTAAATTTGAGGTTGCCTCAGAAATTTGCTAGTGTCAATCGCCGCTTCGCAAGCGCGGCGGGGGACGATGCCAAAACCGCAACGCAGCACGGCCAAGCCGCAGATCGCGAAATCCGGCGTCAGATCGCGCGCCGCGGCCGGCGCCGTAGGAGTCTGGGGCGAGCGCGAGGCCGGCATTCTGAAGGTCGCCGAAGACCTCTTCCTGCGCAACGGCTACGAGAACACGAGCATGGCGGCGGTCGCCGCCGCCGCCGGTCTGTCGGAAGGCACGCTCTACAATTATTTCCGCAACAAGAACGATCTCGTCATCCGCGCCGGCCTCGCCGCGCTCGAGCGTCGCGTGGAGGCCGCGCAGCAGGCGGTGAAAGACGCGCGAAGCCTGCGCGAGGGTCTCGAAAAGCTGATCGCGCTGCATCTCTCCGCAGTCATCGAGGATGACGAGAAATATCGCATCTGGTTGCGCGAAGTGCGCGGTGTGAAATCCTACCGCCGCTCGGCGGGCCGCGACGCGCTCGCGCGTTTCGCCAACCAGTTTCCCGCGCTGCTCGACAGGTTCGGATATCAAGGCGAACGCGAAAGCGGCCCGACGCGCGCGATGATGCGCGACATCGTTTTCGGCGGCTCCGAACACATCGGCTTCACCGCCATGATCCAGAAGCGCGCCGACAGGATCGATGTGGACGCGACCGCAAGGATCTTGGCCGACGTCTATTTGCGCGGCTTTGGGTTGGAGTGAGTCAGCCCGCCATTGCGAGCGCCGCGAAGCAATCCATTCACGGGACCTCGATCCAGCCTCCGGGATGGATTGCTTCGTCGCTGCGCGCCTCGCAATGACGGCGGTGCGAGATATAATGCCGGATCGAACAAGAACCTGAGGAAACCCCATGACAACGCGCCGCATCGGACGTTCCGATCTTTACGTCCACCCGTTCTGCTTCGGCGGAAACGTCTTCGGCTGGACGGCGGACGAGGCCATGTCCTTCCGCCTGCTCGACGCCTTCGTCGATCACGGCTTCGAATTCATCGACACCGCCGACGTCTATTCGGTCTGGGTTCCCGGCCATTCGGGCGGCGAGTCCGAGACGGTGCTCGGCAATTGGTTCAAGAAGAGCGGGAAGCGCGACAAGGTCGTGCTCGCCACCAAGGTCGGCTTCATCAAGGGTCTCAGGCCCGACTATATCAAGCAGGCGGTCGAGGATTCGCTGAAGCGCCTGCGGACCGATCGCATCGATCTCTACCAGTCGCACAAGGACGATCCCGAGACGCCGCAGGAAGACGTGCTGCGCGCCTACGACGATCTCATCAAGGCCGGCAAGGTGCGCGTCATCGGCGCATCGAACTTCACCGCAGCGCGTTTGCAGGAAGCGCTCGACATTTCCGCGAAGAATAACTTGCCGCGCTATGAATGCATGCAGCCCGAATACAATCTCGTCGAGCGCAAGGTCTACGAGGGTGAGTTGCAGGATCTCTGCGTGCGCGAAGAAATCGGCGTCATCCCCTTCTTCTCGCTGGCGGCGGGCTTCCTCACCGGCAAATATCGCAGCGAGGCCGACCTCGGCAAGAGCGTGCGCGGTCCGCGCACCGCGGGCAAATATCTCAAGACCAACGGTCCGCAGGTGCTCGCCGCGCTCGATCAAGTCGCGGCCGCGCACAAGGCGACCTGCGCGCAAGTGGCGCTCGCCTGGATCATGGCGCGCAAGGGCCTGACCGCGCCAATCGCCAGCGCGACGAACCTTGCGCAGCTCGAGGAATTGCTGGGCGCGGTGAAACTGTCGCTGAGTGCAGCGGATATTGTGGAGCTGGATGCGGCGAGCGCGTGAGGCGCTTCCCTGCCGTCATTGCGAGTAGGCCGAAGGCCGACGCGGCAATCCAGAGTCGGGACTGTGCTCTGTATTGCTTCGCTTTCCCTCGCAATGACGGTTTAACTCACGTCCGCAACGTCAGCCCGCCATCCGCCACCAGCCCGTGGCCGGTGATGAAATCGGCTTCGTCGCTCGCCAGCAGCAGCGCGGCGCGCGCCATGTCGATCGGCTCGCCGAGACGCCGCAGCGCCGCCTTCTTCTCCCACACGCCGCGCACGAAGGGATCTGCGAAGGAGGCCTGCGTCATGCCGGTGTGGATCGCGCCGGGCAGGATGTAGTTGGCCGTCACCTTATACTTGCCGAGCTCCAGCGCCATCGTCTTGGTCAGGCCCGCCACCGCATGCTTGGACGACGTATAGGCGGCCAGACCGATGTCGGTATCGAAGGCCATGACGGACGCGGTGCAGATGATGCGCGCCCTGCCCTTCTCCTCCGCGCGCTTGATGAGATGCGGAATGGCGGCGCGCGAAATGCGGAAGGGCGCGCGCACGTTGACCGCGAACTGGCGGTCCCAGTCGGCGTCGCTCGTCTCGTGCGTCAGCGAGCGTCCGGACACGCCGGCATTGTTAAAGAGGATGTCGATCGCGCCGAATATATCCAGCGCCGCCTTGACGATCGTCTCAGGCGCGTCTTCGTCGACGACGCTCTTGGCCAACACGCTGATCGCGGCATTGCCCTCGTGCGCAGTCAAAATCGCCGATTCCGGTCGGTCCACCGCCAGCACCCTAGCGCCGCGTTCGGCGAACAATTGCGCCGTTGCGCGCCCGATGCCCGAGGCCGCGCCGGTGATGACGGCGAATTTGCCGGAAAGTTCGACCATTGTTTCGCTCCCTTGTTTTGGGGAGCATTAGAGCAGGCCGGAAACGAATTTCACAACCGCGTTCGGCGCAAGCGCGTTCTGCGCGCGCGGTCTGCGGTCAGTGTCCGAGGCCGGGCTTGGGCGAGGGCGCGGGCATTTCCTTCTTGCCGCCCGGCGTCGAGGCCTTCGACTGATCCTCGGCGCGGACCCAGGTTTCGCTCTTGCACAGGATGCTGACAAGGCACCCTTCGAGCGTCAGCTCGTTCTCCTTTTCGACCTTCACGCCGCCCTTGTAGATCTTGCCATCCTCGGCATTGAAGATGTCGCCGCGCCAGACGCCTTCCTTGTCGAGCACCGCGTTGCGCAGGATCACCGTGCCGATCGCCTTCTTTTCTTCGGGCTTGGGAACCGCGATCACTTTCGCGCAAAGCTTGCCGGCGCAATTGTAGAAATCGAACGACGTGCCGCTCGATTCACGCACCCATATGCCCCAGGGCTCGAAGGCCAGCGCCGGCGTCGCGGTCGCGAGCGCCGCGCCAAGTAAAAGAACTCTCGTCGCACCGTGCATCGACCGCTCTCCGCCTGGATCGGATCGCGGGAAGACTAGCGCCAGAATCGCGCCGGAACCAAGGCGCCCTCGATCTCGTTAACCAAAATGAACCCTAACAATGTCTTAACGCGACGCTCCATGTTAAGAAATCGCTAACCATTGGGAGCGTGGCGTGGCGTTGAGTATCGTTTGGGCGGCTTTGCTTGGGGCTTGTCTCGGCCTCGACCGCAATCTTCGCGATCTCTCTGTCGGCTGGGCGCCCTGCGCCTTCTGGGCGACGCTCTCCGCGATCATCGGTATCGAGTTGCACTTGTCCGGCCTCGCCGACAACATTTGGTTCTGGCCGGTGACATTCGCAGCCTGCGCGGTCGCCATCGCCAAATACCTGACCATCACCGTTCGGGTCGGCGGCTGGCGTGAGCCCACGGAACCCGCACATGCCCTGCTCGCGGCTTGCGCCCTCGGCCTTGCCTGCGGCCTCGGCGCGAACCGCTTCGTCGGCGTCGCCGTTCTCGCCACCGTCTTCGGCCTTGCGTGGCGCCCGCGCATCGACGACAGCCTGCGCCACGAGAGCGCCAGCCAGTCAGATCCCGCGCTTCTCATCGCCCGCGACATTGTCGAAGTCGGGCGGCGGGCCAAGGAAGGCCGGCACGATGAAGAAGGCGGCCAGGAGCGTGAAGAACAGCGAGATGGCGAGCAGCTTGCCCATTCCGGCCGTGCCGGGGTGCGAGGACAGGCATAGGCTGCCGAAGGCGATCCCCGTCGTCAGCGAGGAAAAGAAGATCGCGCGCGTGAGGCTCGACGCCAGCATATCGGCGACGCCCTTCCGCCACGCGATCAGGTAATAGATGTGGAAGGCGACGCCGACCGCGAACATCAACGGCAGCGCGATGATGTTGGCGAAGTCGAGCGACATGCCCAGAAGCTGCGCCGCCTCGAGACTCATGACGCCGGCGAGCACCAGCGGCCCGAGCGCCAGCGCCACGTCCTTCACGCTGCGCATCGCGATGTAGAGAATCGCGAAGATCGCGATGAAGGCGAGCGCGCCGGCTTCCGCGAAGGCGCGCACGATCGTCTTGCCGGCCTCCACCACCGTGATCGGCGCTCCCGTCGCATGGGGCGCGACCGCGCGCACGTCGTCGGCGAAGGCGGCGAGCGCCGCATTGTCGCGCGTCTCGCCCTTCGGAAAAACTTCGACGCGCGCGCGCCCGTCGGCCGTTATCCAGTCGCGCGAAATCTCGGTCGGGAGGTCTTCGCGTGTGACCGCCTTCGGCGACAGCGCCGTGCGCAACATCTGCAGGAGCGGTTCGAAATTGGCGAAGATCGCCTTTTGCGCGGCTTCGCGCTCTTGCGGCGTCGCCTTCGACAGCGCGGTCATGGCGCGCGAGAAATGCAGAATCGGCTCGGGCGCGCCCTGGCCCTCCGCGACATCGAGCAGATCCATCATGTCGTGGATCTCCTTCAGATTATCGGCGTCGCCCGGCGCGGGCGCGGACTTCGCGTCGAGCACGGGCGCGAGTTCTCCTCGCGCCTTCGAGACCATTGCGAGTTTCTCGGCTTCGTCCCGCGGCAGGAATGTCGACAGCGTCACGACATGCGAGACGGTCGGCAGACCGGAAACCCGCGTCGCGAGCGCATCGGCCGACTTCAAGTCGGGCGCGAGAATCGAAATCGTATTGGGCGCGGTCTGCGGATCCTGCGCCAGATCGTAGAAGGTCGAGACGCTCTCCACCTTGTCGCTGCGCAGGTGCATCGGGTTGGAATCGAATTTCAGTTTCAGCAGCGCGGGAACGCCCGCCAGCACGACGACCGCGGTCGCGATCAGGACCAGCGCCCGGTGATGTTCGATCCAGCGGTCGACGGCGGCGAGCGAGGCCGTCTGGATCGGTTTCGTCTCGCGCCCCGGCCGGATCGTCATCATCAGCGCCGGCATGAACGCTATGGTGGCGACGAAGGCGACGATCATGCCGAGACCCGCGATCAGCCCCAACTCCGATACGCCCTTGAATTCGGTCGGCAGGAAACTGAAAAAACCGGCGACCAGCGACAGCGCTGCAAGCGACAGCGAATATCCGATATTCCGGATCGCGCCCGCGAGCGCCTCGCCCAGATTGTCCGTCCTGTGCCGCTCCTCGCGGTAACGCGTGGCGAACTGGATGCCGAAATCGACGCCGAGCCCGATGAACAGCGCCGCAAAGGCGACGGAGATGAGGTTCAGACGCTGCACCGCCAGCAGGCCGACGCCCATGGTGATGACGAGGCCGACAAACAGGGTGACGAGAACAGCGAAGATGATCTTCGACGAACGCAAGGCGAGAAACAGCACCAGAGCGACGAGCGCGATGGTAATGGCGAGGTTGAGTTCGTAATTTTCCGCGACCGTGCCGAATTCCTCGTCGGCGAGTGGCGTCTGGCCGGTCAGGCGCAGCTTGAGGCCAGCGGTGGCGTCGATGCCGGCTTTGGCGCCGGCCGCGCGCACGAGCGCCGTCGCCCTCGCGCCGGGTTCCAGCGCGCTGAAGTCGAGATGCGGCTCGATCAGCACGATCCGGCGCAATTCGCCGACGCCCGGTTCGTCTTTCGACAGCAGCGCCCGCCATGACAGCGCTCTCGGCTTGCCGGCGAGCGCGCCTTCGATCGTCGTCGCCAGTCGGTCGAGCGGCCCGAGAAATTGCTCGAACCGCGCGCGGTCCTTCTCCGCCGCCATCATCGCGCCGCTGATCAGCTGCATCAGCCCGCGCAGGCTCGGATCGGCGGCCAGCCCTGCCAGAAAGTCACGCTTGCCGACGAGATCGGCGAGCGTCGTCCCAAGTGTCGCCTTGTCGGTGAGCAGCAGCCCTTCGCGGTCGAGATAGGGGTTGCGATCCGGGCGCCAGACCCGCTCGATTTCGGCTTTCGCCTCTGGGGCCGATAGCGCCGCCATGAGCCGGCCGGCCGCCGCGTCGGCCGCTTCGGGCGTCGGCCCGTCGATGACGGCGGCAATCAGATTGTCGAGGTGGGGGAAGGCCCGGGCGTAGGCGATCTCGTCCTGCCGCCACGGAATATCGGATGAGATCAGCTTGGCCGTATTCGTGTCGATCGCGAAATTTCTGAAGGAATAGAAGCCCGCAGCCGCCGTCACAACCAGGGTGAGACCGACAACGAGCCAAGGCCGAAACGTGCAGAAACGGACGATTTTCTCGAGCAGACCCGCCATGCGTCTCCCGTATGCCAAGACAAGGGCCGCAATGGGGCCTCGCAGCGCCCTTTCCTGACAACCCAAGCGATAGCACGCAGTTCCCGATCGCGCCAACGATACAGCCAAGGCAAAGTTCGTTGGAGGGGGCGAATTTGACCCGTAACGCCCTATTTACTAAGAGGATCGCTTGGAATTCGGGGGCCCCGCGTGAGCATACCTTTCCGTTACGTCGCCAAAATCGGCGGCTATGTCCTCAAACAACATCTGACCGGTCGCAAGCGTTACCCGCTCGTCCTGATGATGGAGCCGCTGTTTCGCTGCAATCTCGCCTGCGTGGGCTGCGGCAAGATCGACTATCCCGACGCGATCCTGAACAAGCGTCTGTCGGTCGCCGATGCGCTCGGCGCAGTCGACGAATGCGGCGCGCCGGTCGTCTCCATCGCCGGCGGCGAGCCGCTGCTGCATAAGGAAATGCCGGAGATTGTCGAAGGAATCATCGCGCGCAAGAAGTTCGTGATCCTGTGCACGAACGCCCTGCTGCTCGAAAAGAAGATCGGCCAGTACAAGCCCAGCCCCTATTTCACTTGGTCGATCCATCTCGATGGCGATCGCGAGATGCACGATCACGCGGTGAGCCAGGAAGGCGTCTACGATCGCGCGGTCGCCGCCATCAAGCTCGCCAAGTCCAAGGGCTTCCGCGTCACCATCAACTGCACTTTCTTCGATGGCGCTCAGGCCGACCGCATCGCAGCCTTCTTCGACACGGTGACCGGGATCGGCGTCGACGGCATTACGGTGTCGCCGGGCTACGCTTACGAGCGCGCGCCAGACCAGCAGCACTTCCTCAATCGCCAGCGCACCAAGACCCTGTTCCGCGACGTCTTCCGCAAGGGGCGCGGCGCGCGCAAATGGGCCTTCAACCAGTCGGGCCTGTTCCTCGATTTTCTCGCGGGCAACCAGACCTACCAGTGCACGCCCTGGGGCAATCCGACCCGCAACGTCTTCGGCTGGCAGAAACCCTGCTACCTCCTCAACGAGGGCACGGTCTCGACCTTCAAGGAGCTGATGGAGGGCACGGACTGGGACGCCTACGGCGTCGGCAAATACGCGAAATGTTCGGACTGCATGGTCCATTGCGGCTTCGAGGCGACGGCGGTGGCCGATTCCGTCCAAAAACCCTGGAAGGCGGCGAAGGTCGCTCTGACCGGCGTGCGGACGCAAGGCGCATTCGCGCCGGACATCCCGATCGACCGGGCGCGCCCGGCCGAATATGTCTTCTCCGCCAATGTGCAGAAGACGCTCACCCAGATGCGCGAGGAAGAAGCGCGCGAAGTCGCCGCGAAAGCGACGGCGGCGGAATAAAGACTCGATCACGGCGGATTGTGCGGCTTCGGCGGGCCGGATAGTTTGCTGCATTGCACGGAGGCCACACCGAACATGTTTCAACGCATTTCAGCTGTCCGCACGAATTTGCTGCGCCTGTCGCTGGCTGGCGCGTTCGCTTGCATCCTCGCGGCGCCGGCCATCGCCGAAGACAAGCCTGCGCCAGCCGCCGCGCCCGCGGCCGCCGCTGCGCCGGCCGCCGCGCCAGAGCAGAAAGTCACCGTGAAGAAGAAGCGCCGCAAGGCCCGCGCCGCGCGTCCCGCCGGCCGCACCGGCCTCGCCAGGGCATCGGGCTCGCTCGAGCAGCGCCATCAGGTCTGTCTCTCCTTTATCCGCCGGCACAATCTGGATTGCGATCCCTGGCAAACGCCGACCTGCGGCGCGGAGACAGGCTACTTCCGCCCGCCGGAATGCGTGCGCCCGCGCTCGCAGTAATGATCACACCAGCGCGAAAACGCGCCCGGCGCGCTTGAGCGCGGCGAAGGCGGCCGCAGAATCGCGGCCCGCCTCCAGAAGCGCGCCGAGATCGCGCGGCCTCCGTGCGAGGCCCGCGATCACGCGCCCGTAATGCACGCCGCCATCGGGCCGCAACGCCTGCGCCGCCAGCTTCGGCAACGCACGTCCCGCGGGATCGCTGACCGCGCGCAGCGCAGCGAAGGGAAGATTGAACGCGCCGGCAAAACGCGCCGCGACATGGCTCTCCATGTCCACTGCCGCCGCCGCGGTTCGCGCGCGCAACGCCGCCTTGTGCTCCGGCGTCAGGATTGCTTCGTCGACGCCGGCGAAAATCGCGTCCGAAAGCCGCGCGCCGGCCGCCTTGACGCCCTCCGCAAGCTTGTCCGTCAGCGCGGCGTCGGCGGCGAATACGCCCTGCCCCGCGACGACTGATGTCGCGAGCAGCAGGTCGCCCGGCGCAAGCATCGGTTCGAGCCCGCCCGCCAGCCCGAAACTGACCACGCCTGAAAGCTCCGCTGGATCGATCCGCGCCAGGCGCTGCTCCAGCAGGCTCACATCGCCGCCGCTGCAAACCGTCGTCGCGGCGCGGCTCTCGGCGAGCGCGGCCTCCCGCTTCAAGCCCACTACGATCAGCAGACGGCGCGTCATGCTCACATTCCGAACGCGACGGAGCGGCTGTTGCTGGCCGACAGGTTGCGGAAGCGGGCGAGCGCCCACAGCGGGAAAAATTTCGAATAGCCGTGGTAGCGCAGATAGAAGACGCGCGGGAACCCGGTCGCGGTGAACAGCTCTTCGTCCCAGAACCCGTCCGCAGCCTGATTGGCCGTCAGGTATGAGATCCCGCGTGAAACGGCCGGATTGTCGCGCTCGCCCGCCGCCATCAGCGCGAGCACCGCCCAGGCCGTCTGCGAAGCCGTGGAAGGCGCTTTTTCATAACCGCGATAATCGAGCTTGTAGCTGTCGCCGTCCTCGCCCCAGCCGCCGTCCTCGTTCTGGATCGCGACCAGCCAGTCGACCGCCTTGCGCATCGCCGGATGCTCGGGCGCCAGACCCGCGATGTTGAGCGCGCAAAGCGACGACCATGT
>JAGRKN010000016.1:19190-20416 GCA_020442275.1 Rhodoblastus sp.
AGATAGGCGACGCCGCGCGCGAGCGCCGGGCTCGTCTCGGCGGTCGCGCCGAGCTGCGCCAGCATGGAAACGCAGCGCGCCGACACGTCCGAGGTCGGCGGGTCGAGCAGCGCGCCATGGTCGGCGAAGGGAATGTTGTTGAGATAGTGATAGGCATTGTCGGCATCGAAGGCGCCCCAGCCGCCGTCCTTGCTCTGCAAGCCCTCGATCCATTCGCGCGCACGCGCCATCGCGGCATCGTAGTCGCCGCCCGCGCGCTGCATCGCCATCACGACGACGGCCGTGTCGTCGACATCGGGATAGTGCGCGTTGTTGTACTGAAAGGCCCAGCCGCCCGGCCGAACGTCCGGCCGTCGCACGGCCCAGTCGCCCTTCACGTCCAGAACCTGCAGGGGTTTCAGCCATTCCAGCCCCTCGCGAGCACGCGCCAGCGATTGCGGATCGCCAGCTTCGAGCAGCGCATGCGCGACCAACGCCGTATCCCACACCGGCGAGACGCAGGGCTGGCAATAGGCTTCCTCTTCCTTGATCACCAACAGCCGTTCGATCGACTCCCGCGCGACATTCACGCGCTCGTCGTCCGCGCCATAGCCCAGCGCGTCGAACATCAGGAGGCTGTTGACCATGGCCGGGAAGATCGCGCCGAGCCCGTCGACCCCATTCAACCGCTCGATCGTGAACGCCTCGGCTTTTTCGATCGCGCGCTTGCGGGTCGCCTTTGGAAACCAGGGCTCGGCGACATGCAGGATTTTGTCGAGCCAGCCGAATAGCGTCGTCCATGGCTCCTTCTGGTGCGCCCCACCCGGCCAGTCCTTAACCTGCTCCGGCGGAATGACGAAGAGTTCCGCGACGCCGATCTTCTTCGCGTTCACGGGCGCCGGCCGCAACGCGGTCAGCACCATCAGGGGAACCATCACAGTGCGCGCCCAGTAGCTCACCTTGTCCAGATGGAAGGGGAACCAGCGCGGCAGCAACATGACTTCGACCGGCACCACCGGCACGCCCGTCCACGGCATCTGGCGGAAGAGCGCGAGCAGGATGCGCGTGAACACATTGCTCTTCGCCGCCCCGCCGCGCGCCAGCATCGCCTCGCGCGCCCGCGCCATATGCGGCGCGTCGATATCGTCGCCGATCATCTTCAGCGCGAAATAGGCCTTCACGCTGGCGCTCATGTCGAAGGCGCCCTTGTGGAACAGCGGCCAGCCGCCGTGCTCGCCCTGGATGCG
>JAGRKN010000152.1:0-2125 GCA_020442275.1 Rhodoblastus sp.
TCGGTCTCGTCTTCCTGCTGGCGGGCCTCGCCTTCAAAATGTCGACCGTCCCCTTCCACATGTGGACGCCAGACGTCTATGAGGGCGCGCCGACGCCGGTGACCGCATTCTTCGCCTCGGCGCCCAAGATGGCGGCCGTCGCCATCACGCTGCGCGTCGTCACCGATGCGCTGCCGGGCCTCGCGCACGAATGGCGCCAGATCGTGATGTTCATCTCGATCGCGTCCATGGCGCTCGGTTCATTCGCCGCGATCGGCCAGACCAGCATCAAGCGCCTGATGGCCTATTCCTCGATTGGCCACATGGGCTTCGCGCTGGTCGGTCTCGCCGCCAACACGGCGGCCGGCGTGCAGGGCGTCGCGCTCTACATGGCGATCTACCTCGTCACAACGCTCGGCGTCTTTGCCGTCATCCTCGCCATGCGGGTCCAGGGCAAGGCGGTCGAGACGATCGGCGATCTGGCGGGCCTCGCGCGCACCAACGGCTGGATGGCCTTCTTCATGGCCATGCTGATGTTCTCGCTGTCGGGCATTCCGCCGCTCGCGGGCTTCTTCGCAAAATATTACGCCTTCCTCGCGGCTGTGCAGGCGGGGCTGACCCCGCTCGCCGTCATCGGCGTTCTGCTCTCGACGGTCGCGGCCTTCTACTACCTGCGTATCGTCAAGATCATGTATTTCGACGACCCCGCGCCGGCGTTCGATGTCGCGCCGCTCGCGGTGCGCGTGGTCATGGCGGTCTCGACCGCGCTGGTCTTCCTGTTCTGGGTCTATCCCGCGCCCTTCGTGACGGCGGCCGCCAATGCGGCCAAGGCCTTCGCGTTCTGAACGCGCGTACGAACGGACCGCGAGCCCCGAGGCTCGCTTCGGGAATCGCGAGCCTGGGGGCTCGCGGTCCAGTCTCGCGGTGATGCGCCTCGGAGCCGAAGCCGTCGCACGCGGCTACCGTCTCGATTATCTCGACAGTGTCGGCTCCACCAACGCGGTCGCGCTGGTGCGCGCGCGCGAGCAGGGCGAGCGCGGGCCGCTTTGGATCGTCGGCGGCGAGCAGACCTCCGGACGCGGCCGCATGGGCCGGCAATGGACATCGCCGCCCGGAAATCTCTATTCCAGTCTGCTGCTGACGGACCCTTGTCCGATCGAAAAGGCGCCAGAGCTCGGTTTCGTCGCCGGCGTCGCCCTGGCCGAAGCCGCCAGCGCCGCCCTGGGAGCGCGTGAGCATCTCGGGCTCAAATGGCCGAACGATCTTCTCTGCGGCGGCGCGAAGCTCTCAGGCATGCTGCTGGAGGCGACGCGTCTGGCCGACGGCGCGCTTGCGACCGTCATCGGCATCGGCGTCAATTGCCGCTCGCATCCCGATCTGCCGAACTATGCCACGACCGACCTGGATACCATCGAGCCCGGCGCCGGCGATCCAGAGACGTTTTTCGCTGCGCTGTCGGACGCGATGGCGCGCACGCTTGTGATTTGGGCGCGCGGCGAAAATTTCGCCGCCATTCGCGAAAAATGGCTCGCCGCTTGTCTGGGGCGCGGCGGACCGGTCAAGGTCGCGCTCGGCGAAAGGACGATAGAGGGTGTTTTCGACACGATCGACCCGCATGGCCGCCTGATTGTCTTGACGCCGGACGGGCGGGCGGCCATTGACGCAGGCGATGTCCTGCTCGGCCCCGCCGCACAGGCCAAATTGCGCGGAAAGGCCTGAATGACGCATTCCCGGGAAGAGCTGGTTTTTGTCGCGCTCGGCGGCCTCGGCGAAATCGGCCGCAACGCGGCGCTCTACGGTTTCGGCGCGCCCGGCCGCCGCAAATGGATTATGGTCGATTGCGGCCTGTCCTTCGCCGGTCCCGATCTTCCCGGCATCGACCTCGTCTTCCCCGACGTCTCCTACATCGACAAGATCCGCAAGGATCTGATCGGCCTCGTCATCACCCATGCGCATGAGGACCATATCGGCGCCATCGCGGCGCTCTGGCCGAAACTCGGCTGCAAGGTCTATGCGACGCGCTTCGCCATCGGTCTGCTCGAAGCCCGCCGCCTCGGCGAGCCGGGCGCGCCCAAGGTCGACCTGATCGAAATCCGGCAGGGAAGCCGCTTCACGCTCGGGCCCTTCGACATCGAGCCCGTGGCCA
>JAGRKN010000152.1:2205-4532 GCA_020442275.1 Rhodoblastus sp.
GAACCCGGCGTCGGCCAACCGACCGACGAGGCGCGGCTGCTCGAGGTCGGCGAGGAGGGCGTCGACGTCCTCATCTGCGATTCCACCAATATCGTGCGTGAGGGGCAGAGCCCGTCGGAAGGCGAGGTCGCCCGCACCTTGCGCGAGATCATCGGCAAGGCCTCGGGTCGCGTGGTGGTCACGACCTTCGCCTCCAATCTCGCTCGTGTGAAAGCCGTGGCGCTGGCGGCGGAGGCGGCCGGCCGCTCCGTTGTCGTCGTCGGGCGCTCGCTGGAGCGCGTGATCGAGGTCGGCCGCGACTGCGGTTATCTCGACGGCGTCAAGCCATTCCTGGGGCCGCAGAGCTTTCCGGATCTGTCCCGCGACAAGGTCGTCGTGATCGCCACCGGCAGCCAGGGCGAACCCCGCGCCGCCATGGCGCGCATCGGCGCGCGCGAGCACCCTGCAATCAAGCTCGCCAGCGGCGACACCGTGATCTTTTCCTCGCGCACCATCCCCGGCAACGAGCGCGAGGTGAACGCCATCATCAATGGCCTGATCGATCAGGGGCTCGACGTGATCACCGATCGTCTTGCGCTCGTCCATTGCTCCGGTCACCCGCGCCGCGGCGAGGTTGGTCGGCTCTATCAGCTGCTCAAGCCAAAGGCGCTCATTCCGGCTCACGGCGAGCCGCTGCATCTCTCGGAACATGCCGCCTTCGCGAGGGCGGAAGGCATCGAGCATGTG
Organism: Rhodoblastus sp.; assembly: GCA_020442275.1. Taxonomy (GTDB): domain Bacteria; phylum Pseudomonadota; class Alphaproteobacteria; order Rhizobiales; family Beijerinckiaceae; genus JAJXWB01. The sequence goes on from JAGRKN010000152.1 coordinate 2,932, forward strand.
CTCTCGCCGCGCGACGGCGATCTCGTCGTGCTCGCCCCCGGCGCGCCGGCTGTCATCGGCCAGGCGCCGGTCGGCCGCCTCGTGGAGGATGGCGCGGTGCTGATTTCGGCGAACGACGAAGCCATCGCCCAGCGCGCGCGCCTCGCTTTCGCCGGCGTCGTCTCGATCGCGATCGCGCTCACATCCAAGGGCGAGCTTGCCGGCGATCCCGACGTCGTCATGTCTGGCGTCCCCGAGCGCGATCGCAACGGCGCGATGATGGACGCTGTGGTCGACGAGACTATATTTTCGACGATCGACGGTCTGTCGCGCGCCAAGCGCCGCGACGCGGACGCGGTCGCAAACGCCGTCGAGCGCGCCGTGCGCAGCGCGCTCGGCCAGGCCTGGGGCANNNNCAAGCGGCCCCAGGTGCATGTCCTCGTTCTAGAAATCTGAAACCGGAGAAAGCCATGATCGGTCGCCTCAACCACGTCGCCATCGCGGTCAAGGATCTCGAAAAGTCGGCCTCCCTCTATCGCGACACGCTGGGCGCGAAAGTGTCGGCGCCGCAGCCCGAGCCCAATCACGGCGTCACTGTCGTCTTCATCGAACTGCCCAACACCAAGATCGAGCTGCTGCAGCCGCTCGGCGCGGATTCGCCGATCGCGAAATTCCTCGAGAAGAACCCCGACGGCGGCATGCACCACGTCTGCTACGAGGTCGACGACATTCTCGTCGCGCGCGACCACCTGAAGGCCAAGGGCGCGCGCGTGCTCGGCGACGGCAATCCGAAGATCGGCGCCCACGGCAAGCCCGTCCTGTTCCTGCACCCCAAGGACTTCAACGGCACGCTGGTCGAGATCGAGCAGGTCTGAGAGCGGGCGCGCGCCGGAGATGACGATTCCCGTCCCAATTCCGATGGCGATCGCGATCTATTTCACCATGTGGTGGATCGTGCTCTTCGCCATCTTGCCGCTCGGCGTGCGCTCGCAGCACGAGAACGAGGAGGGCCGGCTGCTCGGCACTGACCCGGGCGCGCCGATCGCGCCGAAATTGTTGATGAAGGCGGGCCTGACCACGTTGGCGTCCGCCATTCTGTTCGCCCTGCTGATGGCCTATATCGCCTGGCAGGGTTGACCCTGAGGGCGCCTGCGGCTACTCCCGGGGCGCCCGCAAGGGAGCGCGTAGCTCAGTCGGTAGAGCATCTGACTTTTAATCAGAGGGTCCTGGGTTCGAGTCCCAGCGCGCTCACCAATAAAATCAAATAATTATGTCGCAATCTGAGCTGCTTTGGTGGTCGCTCGCGATATACGGCAAGCGCTCGGTAAGCTGAAATTCGAAATTCAGCGTATCGGAGCGATCACACATTTTCAGACCGATTGTCCGCGTTCAATCTCGGCCGAAAAGGCCGATACCCATGCCGACGCGCCCCGCAAGCAGCCGTCCGGAACCCACGAGATCGGCAGAAAGCAGAAGTTTATAGTGTCGTCGGGAATCTTGCTCGCAGCACAACTTGGAAGGTCGGAGCCTCAACCGGCATGCCGACGAAATTTATCTCCAGAGTCGACCGGCTCTGCCTTCGCCAAGGAGTGATCGATCTGGCCTGCTGCCGGTCTCGTGGA
>JAGRKN010000424.1 GCA_020442275.1 Rhodoblastus sp.
GAGGTCGGCGAGGGATATGTGACCAAGAGCTGGCTCCGCAAATTCGGACAGTGGCTTGAGTGGATTTTCTGCCTGACGGCGGCGAGGATTCTCGCCGCGAATCAGGAGCTGACATGACGAAGAGAAGCCGCCGGACCCATTCTCCGGCGTTCAAGGCGAAGGTGGCTTTGGCCGCCGTAAAGGGCGACAAGACGCTCGCCGAACTGGCGCAGCAGTTCGATGTTCATCCGAACCAGATCACGACCTGGAAGAACCATCTGCTGGAAGGCGCCGCCGGCGTCTTCGGGCATGACAAGGAGTCGGCCGAGGCGCCGGTCGATTTGAAGTCGCTGCACGCCAAGATCGGGGAGCTGGCGCTTGAGAACGATTTTTTGTCCGGCGCGCTCACAAAAGCGGGGTTGTTGAGCGCAAAAAGATGATCGACCGCGATCACGATCTTTCCATCGTGCGCCAGGCGAAGGTCCTGAACCTTGCGCGCAGCACGGTCTACTACGAGCCTCGGCCTGTCTCGGCCGAGGATTTGGCGCTGATGCGCCGGCTCGACGAACTGCATCTCGATTACCCCTTCGCGGGCGCGCGGATGCTGCGCTCGCTGTTGCGGCGCGAGGGCGTATGCGTCGGCCGTCGTCACGTGGCCACGTTGATGAAGCGGATGGGGATTTCGGCGATCTACCGGCGTCCGAACACGAGCAAGCCGGCGCCGGGCCACAAGATTTATCCGTATCTCCTGCGTGGAGTGAAGATCGAGCGACCGAACCACGTCTGGGCGATGGACATCAGCTACATCCCGATGCGGCGCGGCTTCGTCTACCTGGCGGCGGTGGTCGACGTGGCCAGTCGGCGGGTTCTCTCGCATCGCGTCTCGATCACGATGGAGGCGGCGTTCTGCGTCGAGGCGCTGGAGGAGGCTCTGGCAAAACACGGCAAGCCCGACATCTTCAACACGGATCAAGGCAGCCAGTTCACCAGCGTCGACTTCACGAGCGTGCTGACGAAGGCGGGCGTCGCCATCAGCATGGACGGCAAGGGCGCCTGGCGCGACAATGTGTTCGTCGAGCGGCTATGGCGAACGGTCAAATACGAAGAAGTCTATCTGCGCGCCTACGACAGCGTGTCCGAGGCGCGGGCGTCGATCTCGAGATATCTGGCGTTCTACAATCGGGGGCGCCCGCATTCCAGCCTTGACGAGCGCACGCCCGACGAGGCTTATTTCGACGTGCAAGCGATGGCGACGGCCGCATGATCGTCGCCGCGCGATTTTGCTGCAGCTCTGGTCGGGCTACGCCCTCCCGACGCCGCAGCAAAATCGCAGAGCCCCGCGTTCAGTGTAACCCGGCAGGAATCCACTTAAATTCCGCGGGGCGCTGTCCAAACAAGCGGGGCCAGCTTTCTCTTCTCTCCGTTGTCCGCGCCATTTCGTCTGCAACTGGTCAATTGATGCGCTCACCGAGCCGTGTTGCTCGGCGAACGACTACGCGATGGAGCTTGCGCGAGGCTTGCGTTTAAGGCCGAGGCTATGCCTCGTGGTTGATGAATACCAACGGATTATAGGAACTGACCGACACGCGCCCGGGCGCGCATTCCGATTGATGTGATCGTTTGCGGTTGGGCGATGAGGTTTCGCCACGCCCTACAGGACGTGTCGATGATCGCCTCGTAGTTTTCGAAGACGCGCTTGGAAAGCCAGTTCGCACGCAGATGCTGCCAGGCGCTCTAGAAAGGAGTCAGGTCCTGCAAGCGCGTAAGCGACGTCCTCTTCCCATT
>JAGRKN010000425.1:0-604 GCA_020442275.1 Rhodoblastus sp.
GGCTGACCGCAGCCTTCGAACTCGCACGCCGCGGCGTCGACGTAGAACTCTTCGAGCGTCGCGAGGGGCCGGGCCTCGGCTGTTCCTATTACGCCGGCGGTATGATCTCGCCCTGGTGCGAGCGGCAGGCCGCCGAACCTATCGTCACCGAACTGGGCATCGAGGCGCTCGATTTCTGGACCAAGACGCTGCCGATCGCGACCATCAAGGGCTCGCTCGTCGTCGCCCCGCCGCGCGACCGTGCCGACGTTGTCAGCTTTTCCAAGCGCACGAGCGAATTCGAGGAATGCGACGCGCGTCGCATCGGCGAGATCGAGCCCGATCTCGCCGACCGTTTTCCTTACGGCCTCTATTTTCCGAAGGAAGCCCATCTCGAACCGCGCGACGCGACAGCTACGCTCGGCAAGGTGTTGGCGGAAATGCCGAACGTGACGCTGCGCTATTCGACCGAGGCGACGGCGTCGGACAAATTCGACTTCACGCTCGATTGTCGCGGCTTCGCGGCCAAGGCGGTCCTGCCCGACCTGCGCGGCGTGAAGGGCGAGATGCTGGTGCTGCGTACGAAGGATGTGTCGCTGTCGCGCCCGATCCGCATGCTGCATCC
>JAGRKN010000425.1:687-2111 GCA_020442275.1 Rhodoblastus sp.
ACCGCGCGTTCCATGATGGAGCTGCTCGGCTCCGCCTATACGATCTGCCCGGCTTTCGCGGAAGCCGAGATCGTGGAGGTCGGCGGCGACGTGCGGCCCACATACCCCGACAATCTTCCGCGCCTGACGTTGCGCGATAAAAATCTCGCGATCAACGGCCTCTACCGCCACGGTTTCCTGCTCGCGCCGGCGCTTGCCGCGCGCGCGGCGGACGTGATGATGAAAGGCGCGCATTTCCCGGAGCTGATGCAGTGAATATCCGCGTCAATGGAATCGACTGCGACGTGAAGGCGTCCGATCTCGAAAGCCTGCTCGCCGAACTCGACTATGCAGAGCAGACGGTCGCGACCGCGCTCAATCGAAATTTCGTGCGCAAGAAGGATCGCGCGGCGACCAGGATTGCCGAGGGCGACGAAGTCGAAATTCTAACCCCCCGGCAGGGAGGCTGACATGAAGGACTTTTCGCGCGCGCCAGATGACGCGCTGGAGGTCTACGGAACAAAGCTCGCATCGCGGCTCTTCGTCGGCACGTCCATGTACGATTCCCCAGCCATCCTCGCCGACGCCGTGCGGGCGTCGGCCTGCGAAGTCGTCACGGTGTCGCTGCGTCGCGAGGCCGGGGGGTCTCGGGCGGGCGGTTCGTTCTGGGATTTGATCAAGTCCATGAATGTGCGCGTGCTTCCGAACACCGCAGGGTGCAAGACGGTGAAGGAAGCCGTCACGACCGCGCAGATGGCGCGTGAAGTCTTCGACACGCCCTGGATCAAGCTCGAAGTGATCGGCGAGGACGATACGCTGCAGCCCGACGTCTTCGGCCTCGTGGAAGCCGCGCGCATCCTGAGCGAAGACGGCTTCGAGGTCTTTCCCTATACGACCGAGGATCTCGTCGTCGCCGAAAAACTGCTCGGCGCCGGCTGCAAGGTGCTGATGCCCTGGGGCGCGCCGATCGGTTCGGGACGCGGCCTCAACAATGTCTTCGGACTGAAGGCCATGCGCGCGCATTTCCCCGATGTTCCCTTGGTGGTCGACGCCGGAATCGGCGCGCCCTCGCATGCCGCGCAGGCGCTGGAAATGGGTTATGACGCGGTGCTGCTGAATACGGCCATTGCGAAAGCGGGAGACGCGGTGGCGATGGCGCACGCCTTCAAGCTGGCCGTGGCGGCCGGACGCGAGGCCTATCTCGCCACGCCGATGGAGCCGCGCGACATGGCCGCGCCGTCGACGCCGGTGTTCGGCGTGGCGTTTCGATGAGTCAGCCGCAGCATGAATGCAACTCCCTCTCCCCGCGCAAGCGGGGAGAGGGCAGGGGTGAGGGGCCGGGCCGCTGACCGAGCCTTGCCGCTGCGGCCCGGCCCATCATCCGCAGTTGAAACCGGCCGTGCCGGTTTCAACGACTTCGCGCCACCTTCTCCCCGTTTCACGGG
>JAGRKN010000426.1 GCA_020442275.1 Rhodoblastus sp.
ATGTCGGGCGCCTGCGCAAGGCGCTGGTGCGCGGCCGCGAGAAGGACCCGATCCGCACCGTGCGCGGCGCCGGCTATTCCTTCGACGAGACCTTCGGCAAGAACTGACACCGCCCACGCAGCCGAGGCGCGCGAGACGCGCAGGCCCACGCGCGCCTCGCTTGCGATCCGCGCGCCCATCCGGTTAGGCTGAGGCGTCAGTCCGGGGGAGGAACGACCGACACGACAGCGGGATTCTCGCGCGCATCGCGGCGCCGCGAGGACGTTGGCGATGCGCGCGGGCTCCAAGACTCCTGGCTGTCTTCGGCAACGCCAGGAGCTTTCATGATCCCGAACCACGCAGATTTCAGCGACATGCTGGCCCGCTGGGCGCGCGAGCGACCGACGGGGATCGCGATCAATTTCGGCGACACTCATCGAAGCTGGGCGGAACTCGCCGAGCGCGTCCAGCGCGTCGCCGCCGGCCTGCGCGCGGCGGGGCTGAAGCCCAACGACCGCATCGCCGTGCTCGACCTGAACCATCCCTCCTGCCTCGAGCTGACGCTCGCCTGTGCGCAGACCGGCTGCGCCAACGCCGTCGTCAACTTCCGCCTCGCCCCGCCCGAGATCGCCTATGTCATCAACGATTCCAAGGCGCGCATTCTTTTCGTCGGACCGGAATTCGCCGGCGCGGTCGAGCAATTGCGCGCGCATCTGCCGGCCGTCGAGCGCGTGATCCGCATCGGCGGCGCCGACGACGAATACGAGGCGTGGGTCGCGGCGCATGCTCCTGACGCCAACATTCATCCCGCCAAGGGCGGCGATTGCTTCGTCCAGCTCTACACATCCGGCACGACCGGCTTTCCGAAGGGAGCGATGCTCACGCACCACGGCATGCTCGCCCATGCGCGCAATGTCGCGGTATCGCAGACCATGGACGGCGGTTCGCGCGTGCAGGTCGCCATGCCGCTGTTCCATGTCGGCGGCACCAGCTACGCTCTCGTCGCCTGGAGCGCCGGCGCGCCCATCTACATGATGCGCATGCCCGATCCCGCGGCCGCGCTGGCCATGCTCGACCGCGAGAAGATCACCCACACCTTCTACGTGCCGGCGCTGATGGCGGCGATGACGCAGGTTCCCGGCGCCGACAGGCACGATTACTCCTCGCTCCAGGCGCTCTCCTACGGCGCCTCGCCCATGCCCCTGCCCGTCATGCGCGCCTGCCTGAAGCTCTTCCCCAAGGGCGTGATGCAACAGGTCTACGGCATGACCGAGGAAAGCGGCGTCGTGACCATTCTGGGGCCAGAGGACCACGAGAATCCCGCCGTCGCGCACCGCCTCGTGTCGGCGGGCAAGGTGATCCATGGCGTCGAGATCGAGATCCGCGATCCCGCCAGCGGCGCAGTCATGCCGACCGGCCAGTCGGGCGAAATCTGGGTGCGCAGCGAGCAGGTGATGGGCGGCTACTGGGGCAAGCCCGAGGCGACCGAGGCGGCGCTGACGCCGGACGGCTGGTATCGCTCCGGCGATGGCGGCCACATGGACGCCGACGGCTACGTCTACGTGACCGACCGCATCAAGGACATGATCA
>JAGRKN010000427.1:0-167 GCA_020442275.1 Rhodoblastus sp.
TTCCCCTTCGCGGGCCATGTCGAACTCGTCGATTCCGATTCGCCCGCCACGCTGCGCCTCGGGCGCGCGGAAAGCTGGCGCGCCGATTACGAGCAGCGTCTCGCGCGCCATCGCGCCGAGATCTTCGACATTTCTCGCGCGCACGGCTTTTCGGTTCTCGTGCATCG
>JAGRKN010000427.1:232-2542 GCA_020442275.1 Rhodoblastus sp.
ACGGGAGGCCGCGCATGATGGGTTTCCCGATCGCCTTCGCGGCGCCGCTGGCGCTGCTTGGGCTCCTGAGCCTGCCGGTGATCTGGCTGCTGATCCGCGTCACGCCGCCGCGTCCGCGAAAACTGCCGTTTCCGCCGCTGAAGATCATTCTCGACGCCGAGCGGCGCGACGAGACGCCGGCCCGCACGCCATGGTGGCTGCTGGCGCTGCGCCTCGCGCTCGCGGCGCTCGCGTGCCTGGCGTTTGCTGGCCCTATCTGGAATCCGCCGGTTGGGGCGAGCGGCGGCGCGGGGCCGCTGCTGATCGTGCTCGACGACGGCTGGGCGGCGGCGCCGACTTGGGAAAGCCGCATGACCTTTGCGATCAGCGCCGCCGAATCCGCGGGCCGGCGCGGCGCGGCGGTTGCGGTTCTCGCCGTCTCCGATGGCGCGCGCGAGGTCACGCCGACCGATTCCGCGCGCGCGATCGATGTTTTGCGCGCAAGGCAGCCGCAGCCGATCGAGCCGCCCCGCGCCGCCGCGCTGCAAGCGATCGAGGCTTTTGCGGCGCGCAACAAGGGCGCCCGCGCGCTATGGCTCGCCGACGGGCTGGAGCAAGGCGGCGCGCGCGCCTTTGCGGAAAAGCTTTCGGCGCTGTTCGGGACTTCGTTCGACATTGCGACCGATGGGCATCGTCCGCGTGGGCTCGCGGGTCCGCGCAACGAAGCGCAGGGGCTGGTCGTGCGCGTTATTCGCGCGGGCGCGGGCGCGCCGGATGGAATGGTGCGCGCGCTCGACCTCAAGGGGCTGATGCTTGCGGAAGCGCCGTTCGCTTTCGGCGCGAAGGACGAAGCGGAGGCGCAGATCGCGCTGCCGGTCGAATTGCGTAACGAAGTCGCCCGGCTGGAAATTCGTGGCGAGCGGTCAGCCGGCGCGGTCGCGCTGCTCGACGAGCGCTGGAAGCGCCGCCGCGTCGGTCTCGTCAGCGGCGCGAGCGCGGATGTCGCACAACCCCTGCTCGCGCCGAACTACTACGTTTCGCGCGCGCTCGGGCCCTACGCCGATCTGCGCGTGGCGCGGCCCGGCGCGACCGATCCGATCGGCGTCCTGCTCGACGAGGGGCTCGACATGCTCGTGATATCCGACATGGCGATCCCGCCCGGCGCGACGCATGACCGGCTCGAGAAATTCATCGAGAACGGCGGCGCGGTGGTGCGCTTTGCCGGCACGCGGCTCGCTGGCGCCAACGACGATCTGACGCCGGTGCGCCTGCGCCGCACGGGGCGGGTGCTGGGTGGCGCCCTCTCATGGGAGACGCCGAAGAAGCTCGCCGCATTCGAGGAGAGCAGTCCATTCTCGGGCCTGCGCATCCCCGACGACGTGACGATCTCGCGTCAGGTTCTCGCGGAGCCCGAGCCCGGCCTCGCGTCGCGCACCTGGGCGCAGCTCGCCGACCAGACGCCGCTGGTGACAGCGGAGAAACGCGGCAAGGGATTGCTGGTTCTCTTCCACATCACCGCCGACACGACATGGTCGAACCTGCCGATCTCCGGCTTGTTCCCGGAAATGCTGCACAAGGTCGCAACTCTCGCGGGAACGTCGGCCGCGGTTGCGCCGGCCGGACAGGACATCGCCAAGGGCGAGCAGTCGCGCAAGATCGAAACGCTCGCGCCGCAGCGCGTGCTCGACGGGTTCGGCGGGTTCATTGCGCCGCCGGCGACGGCGCGCGCGATCGCCGCCGATTTCCAGGGGCCGGCGAGCCTCGATCATCCGCCCGGCTTCTATGGTCCGGCGGATTCCTCCGTCGCCGTCAACGCGCTCGCGCCGGAAGCGAAGCTCGTCGCCGTCGATCTCACAGGGATTGCCGCGCAACGCGTCGCGATCGACGCGGCGCGCTCGATCGATCTGCGCGCGCCGCTGATGGCGGCGGCCTTCCTGCTGCTCGTCGCCGACGCGCTCGCTTCGCTGTGGCTGTCGGGAGGCCTTCCGCGATTTGCGTCGCGCAAGGCGAGCGCCGTGGCCCTACTTCTGGCGCTACTAGGGTCTGCTTTGTTCGATGGCGCGCCAAGCTTCATCAGCTCCGCTCATGCGCAGCAGACGCAAGCGGCCAAGGCGCCGCCGAAACGCGATATCGAGGCGGCGCTGTCGACACGTCTCGCCTATGTCGTCACCGGCGATGCACGCGTCGACGAAACGAGCCGCGCGGGCCTCGTGTCGCTCACGCAAACACTCGCGCAACGCACGGCGCTGATTCCTGGCGAACCCGTCGGCGTCGACCCCGCGCGCGACGAACTCGCCTTTTTCCCACTGATCTACTGGCCGGTGGCGGCGT
>JAGRKN010000153.1 GCA_020442275.1 Rhodoblastus sp.
CTGCCGGCGCCGCAGGGCAAGACCTTCCAGAGCGAATGGAAGAAGCGGAGGGGGGCGAAGTGAGCGCGCGCGACGAAATCCTTTCGAGCATCCGCCGCTCGCTGCGCGTCACCGGCGCCGAGGGCCCGCGCCGCGCCGCCGTCGAGTCGCGCCTGTCTGGAAATCCGCGTGGCGTCGTGCCGGCGCGCGGCCAAGTCGACGCCAAGGAGCGCATCGGCCTTTTCAAGAAGATGGCGGAGAGCGCCTTCGCCAGCGTCGCCATCGTGGGGAGCGCGCGCGAGGTTCCCACTGAGGCCGCGCGCTGGCTGCGCGACAACAACCTGCCGGCGACGCTGCGCAAGGGCGAGGACACAAGGCTCGCCGGCATGCCCTGGGGCGAGACCGCGCTCGAAATGGCCGAGGGCGCTTCGGACGGACGCGATCTCAACGCCGTGTCGCACGCTTTTGCCGCCGTGGCGGAATCCGGCACGCTGATCATGACCTCGGGGCCGGAGAACCCCTCGACCCTGAACTTCCTGCCGGACAATCACATTGTCGTGTTGTCGGGCGCCGATCTCCAAGGCGACTACGAAAGCGTGTTCGACCGCCTGCGCCAGGCATACGGCAAGGGCGAAATGCCACGCACGGTCAACATGATCACCGGCCCGTCGCGCTCGGCGGACATCGCCCAGACCATGCTTCTCGGCGCGCATGGGCCGCGCAAACTGCATATCGTGATCGTCGACGAAGCCTGAACGAAATGGCCTTCGCCACGTTTTGACCCAAAAGGAGGGTCAGATGGGCGAAGCAAAGCGCAAGAAACACAAGCGCGAGGCGGAAGAAAAGCGCCGCCTCGACGAGGGCCTGAAAGGCACGTTTCCAGCCAGCGATCCGCTGGCGGAGTGCGAGCCTGGCGGTGGCGTCACTGGCGACGAGCCGGCAAGACCCGGCCAGAAAACAGGTCGCTAGCCGGACCCGTTCGTTTGTTTGCGCTGGAAACCCGCCGTTCGCCGTCTTATGGATAGGCGCGGCCAGAATTGCGGCGAACATGCGCGAGTTGGCGAGAATGAAATTTCGGACCCGGATCAGGTTTCTCGGACTGTCCTGCGCGATCGCGGGGTCGCTGGCTTGCGCCACAACCCTGCACGCGCAGTCGGCGCCCGGCCAGATGGGCCCGAGCCCGACGCCCGCAGCCCCCTCGCCCAATGTTTTCGCGCCGCTGCCCACGCCGCCCGCGGCGCCAGCCGCAACGCCCCACGCCGCGCCCGCGCCCGCTCCCTCTGGCGAGGCCGCCGGCTTTCCGGCGCCCCAATTGGCGGCGCCCAAGGTCGCCAAACGCAAGCCCAAGCCGAAGCCGCCAATCCGGGAATGGGCGCTGTCGGACGATCCGACCCCGTCTTTCCAGCCGGAGACTTTCTTCGCGACCGCCGCGGCCTCCGAGCGCTACGCCAAGATCGTCGACGCCGGCGGCTGGCCGAAGGTGCCGGGCAATGTCGGGCCGACCACGAAAGGACCGGCGGTCGCCGCCCTGCGTCGGCGGTTCACCATCGAAGGCGACCCGCATGAAGCGGTCGGTCCCGGCGATCATTGGGACGCGCAGCTCGCCGCGGCGGTAAAGCATTTTCAGGCGCGCAACGGGCTGAGGCAGACGGGCGTCGTCTCCGGCGCGACGCTGCGCGCGATCAACACGACGGCGCAGGTGCGGTTCAAGCAGCTCGCCTCGAGCTCACAGCGGCTGGCCGGCGTGCAGTTCCCGTTCGGCGAGCGCTATGTCGTGGTCAATATTCCCTCGGCCGCCGTCGAGGCGATCGAGAACGGGCAGGTCGTCAAGCGCTACACCGCCGTCGTCGGCGACGTCGACCATCGTTCGCCGGAAGTCGCGACGCGCATCAGCGCCGTCAATCTCAACCCGACCTGGACGCTGCCGACCTCGATCATCAAAAACGAGATCATTCCGAAGATGCGGCGCGACCCCGGCTATCTCTCCCGGTCGCGAATCAAGATTCTCGACGGGCGCGGCACGGTCATCGACCCGCGTTCGATCAACTGGAGCACGGAAAAGGCGGTCAATTACACGCTGCGACAGGATTCCGGCACGCACAACGCGCTCGGCTCGATCCGCATCCAGATGAACAACAAGCACGCGGTCTACATGCACGACACGCCCTCGAAGGGCTATTTCAACCGCGACTACCGCTTTCTATCGCATGGCTGCGTGCGCGTGCAGGGCGTCTACGACCTCGCCGCCTGGCTGCTGCAAGGTTCCGGAAACTGGGACCGCGCTTCGCTGATGGCGCAGATCGGCAAGGATCGGCAGGACCTCAGGCTCACAAAGCCGGTGCCGGTTGTCTGGGTCTACATGACCGGATGGGCGTCTGCCGATGGCGTGGTGCATTTTGCGGACGACGTCTATCAGGTCGACACGATCGGGCTGCAGGCGAGCGCGCACTGACCGGCGCGCTGATTTGCGCACTTGTCGGGAACGGTTCGGCGCCTCATTTACAGGCGAGGCGTTTCTGGGAGTGCGACATGCGACTCGCGATTATTCTTCTCGCCGCCGCCGCTATCGCGGCCGGGCCAGCCGCAGCCAAGCCGAAACACAGGAAGGCCGTTCGGACGTTCGAGACGACGCGTCCCGTCGTGGGCGTCTGCCAGCCGATGTGCTCCTTCGACATCACGCCCTGCGATCCCCCCGAATACAAGCGCGCCGATGGCCGCTGCTCGAGCCCTCTGGTGGGCGGAACACCGGTGTTCTGACGTCGTTCTGATCAACTTCGGCAAAGGAGAGCGCAAATGACGAACCAGTCGCGACGCTCGTTTCTACTTCTCACCGCGACCGCGATCGGCGCGACCGCCTTTGCCGCCGACGCGCTGGCGCAGGTCTATTACGAGGAGCGCGTCCGTCGCCGGCGGCGCCGCCGCAGATATGTCGAGCCCGACGACGACGATGGGCCGGACGAGGCCTATTGCCAACCCATGTGCGCCGAGGATCTCTCGCCGTGCGATAGCCCGACGCAGAAGGCGGCGGACGGGCGCTGCTCGAGCCCGACGGCCGGCTCGGTGCGATAGGCGAAGGCTTGCGCCCCTCGCCGCTCCAGAACCGCGTCGACCCGTTCGGGGAAATTCATGCGACGTCGGAGCGCGGGCTTTTCTACGGCAACCGCGGCGGGCGTTTCCATCGCGACGACCAGACGCTCGGGATGTCGCGATGGAAAACGGGGCAGTGGATCACCTGCCTGTGCGCCTTCAAGGGCCGGCGCAACGAGGTGTTCGGCAAGCGCTACACGGACCTGTTCTTCATGGACGAACCCACGGCGCTCGCTGCCGGGCATCGGCCCTGTTTCGAATGCCGTCGGCCGCGCGCGCTGGCCTATCGAAAGGCCGTCGACCCCACGGAAAAGTTGCGCGCCGGCGATCTCGACCGGCTGCTCGACGCCGAGCGGCGAAATGGCCGCGCCAAGAAGCTGCATGATCGCGACATCGGCGCCCTGCCGGATGGCGCGATCTATGCCGAGGGACGCCGCGCCTTCGCCGTGCGGGGCGAAAGCGTGCTCGCGTGGTCTTTCGCGGGATACCAGGCGCGCCTGCCCCGGCCACGCGGCCGGCTCGTCGCGTGTCTGACGCCGCCGACGAGCCTCGCCGCGCTATCCGCCGGCTACGCGCCCGAGTGGGGCCCGGGCGCGCAAGCGACGCCGCTCAGTTGATGCGCGACCAGCTGACGGATTTGCAGATGATGCCTCCGAGCACGCAGCCCTTGGTCGTCATGCTCGAACCAGACACCGACGCCTTGCCGGAATAGGTCTTGCCGTCTTCCGGGTTGAAGGCGGAACCCGCCCATCCGCCGGAACCGTCCGGCTTCATGTCGTAGAAAACCCTCTGACCAACCTTGGCGTCGCTCTTGCCGGGGTGTTTGAGCCAGGTGATCGTGCCGCAGACCCCGCCGCCGCAAGGCGACATGCGCACGCGGGACTCCCCGTTGCTGCGCTGCCAGTGGCCGACGATGTCCGACGCGGCGGCGGGACCCGCCAACGCGAGGACGCCAATGCACGCCAGGATCGATCGCTTCATGTCCTGCTCCCTCGTCCACCCTTGGTCCGGGCTTCGCAGGAGTGAAGCGAGCCCAAGGTTGACTGTCAATCGCTGAACCGGCCGGATGTTCCCTGAACCTTGAGCGACCGCAAGGATTTGGCGCCTTGTTTATGTTGCAATGCAGCATAATGATTCGAGTGACCGCCCGCGGCCAGGCCCGAGCGGAGTGCATTGGGGACTACATTTCATGGGTACGCGCGCGCTCGACCTGATCTTTTCGCCAAAATCGCTGGCGCTCGTCGGCGCGAGCCCGCGTCCGGGCTCCTCGGGACGCGCGCTGTTCGACAATATCGTCGGCGCCGGGTTCAAGGGCGACATCGCGCTGATCAATCCGCGCTACCAGGAGATCGAGGGGCGCCCCTGCGTGTCGGCGCTCAGCGATCTGCCCAACCGGCCGGATCTGCTCGTGATGGCGGCGCCGGCCGACCATGTGGCGGCGCAGGTCGAGGAGGCTGAGCGGCTCGGCGTGCCCGGCGCGCTGGTGATGACGCGCGATCCCCAGGGCTGGCGCGGCGGCGAGATGACGGAGCGCCTGAAGAAGGTCGCGCAGCGCGGCCGCATGCGGATCGTCGGGCCGAACTGCCTCGGCCTGCTGTCGCCCAGGACCGGCCTCAACGCCTCGCTGTCGGCGCAGCAGGCGCCGGCGGGCGATCTCGCCGTCGTCTCGCAATCCGGCGCGATCGGCTCGGCGCTGCTCGCCTGGGCGCACAAGAAGCATGTCGGCTTTTCCGGCATGGTGTCGGCCGGCGAAATGGTCGACGTCGACTTCGGCGATCTGCTCGACTATTTCGCGCTCGACGTCGCGACCCGCGCGATCCTGCTTTACATCGATCGCCTCGAGGACGCGCAGACCTTCATGTCCGCCGCGCGCGCCGCGGCGCGCGTGAAGCCGGTCATCGTCGTGAAATCGGGTCGGCACAAGCGCGGGCCGCGCGGCGGCTCTTCCGTGGCCAATATGGCAGGGCCGGACACGGTCTACGACGCCGCCTTCCGCCGCGCGGGCCTTCTGCGCGTCGCGGATGTCGACGAATTGTTCGACGCAGCCGAAGCGCTCGGCCGAATCAAACCGTTTCCGGGCCGGCGGCTCGCCATCGTCTCGAACGGCGGGGGACTCGGGCGTCTGGCCGCCGATCGCCTGGCCGACCAGCGCGGCAAGCTCGCCCAGATCGAGCCCGCGACCTGGACCAAGCTCGAAGGCGTGCTGCCGCCCGATCTGTCGAAGGAGAATCCGCTCGACATCGACGGCGACGCCGATCCCGCGCGCTTCAAGACCGCCGTCGGCGCGCTGCTCGAGGACAAGACGACGGACGCCGTGATGGTGATGCATGCGCCGAGCGCGCTGTCGCGCTCGCTGGAAGCGGCCGAGGCCGTGATCGCTGCGGTCAAGGAGGCGCGCAAGAAGACCCTGTCGCCCAAGCCCGTCTTCGCCGTGTGGTTCGGCGCGACGGACGAGACCGACAAGCTGTTCGAGGACGCGCGCATTCCGCACTACCAGTCCGGCGCGGTGCGCGGCTTCATGCACATGGTGCGCTGGAACGAGGCGCGTGAGTTCATGACGAGCACGCCGCCGAACCTGCCGGAGGATTTCGAGCCGAATGTCGAGCGCGCGCGCAGCGTGGTCGCCCATGCGATCGAACGCGGCCACCGCTGGCTCGCGCCGGTCGAGATGACGCGTCTGCTCGACGCCTACGACATTCCCGTCGCGCCGGCGCGTTTCGCGAAGACGCCGGAGGAGGCCGGCGAACTGGCGCGGCTCTATATCGCGCGATCGCGCGCCTGCGTGATCAAGATCGTCTCGCGCGACATCGCGCACAAGTCGGACATCGGCGGCGTCGTGCTGGACATACGCACGCCCGACGCGGCCGTGGAAGCGGCGCGCGAAATGATGGCGCGGATCGCGCGCGAACTGCCGCAGGCGAATATCGAGGGCGTGACCGTCCACCCGATGATCCGGCGGCCGCATGGGCGCGAATTGATCGCCGGCATCGCCGACGATCCGACCTTCGGGCCGGTGATCGTGTTCGGGCGCGGCGGCAAGGCGGTGGAGGTCATCGACGATCGCGCGCTGGCGCTGCCGCCGCTCGATCTGGCGCTGGCGCACGACATGATCAAGCGCACCCGCGTCTCCAACATTCTCGAATATTATCGCGACGTGCCGCGCGCCGATATCGACGCCGTGGCGCTGACGCTCGTCAAGCTGGCGCAACTCGCCGCCGACGTGCCGGAAGTGCGCGAACTCGACCTCAACCCGCTGCTCGCCGACGAGGATGGCGTGATGGTGGTGGACGCGCGCATTCGCGTCGAACCTGATCCGAGGCAACGCGCGGGCCAGTCTAACCGGCGTTTTGCGGTCGCGCCCTATCCGAAGGACATCGAGGAGACGATCCGCATCAAGGACGGTTCGGAAGTTCTCGTGCGGCCCGTGCGGCCGGAAGACGAGGACATGTACCACGCCTTCTTCGAGACCGTTCCACAGAACGATCTGCGCCTGCGCTTCTTCGCGCCGGTGAAGGCGTTCAGCCATGCCTTTCTCGCGCGCCTCACGCAGATCGACTACGCGCGCGCCTATGCGGTCGCCGCGATCAAGGTCGAGACCGGCGAGATGCTGGGCGGGGTGCGACTGATGATGGACGCCGACCTGACCGAAGGCGAATACGCCATCCTGCTCGGACCCGGGGCCAAGGGCCAGGGCCTCGGCTGGACGCTGATGAAGATGATGATCGAGCACGGGCGGCGCATCGGCCTGAACAAGATCGAAGGCCAGGTGCTGACCGAGAACCAGCCGATGCTGCAGATGTGCAAGGCGCTCGGCTTCAAGCAGCGCGAATCGCGCGAGGAGCCGGGCGTGAGCATCGTGACGCTCGATCTGCGCACGAGCGACGTCGAAACGTAATGGCGCGGAGCCGGACTACTTCGGCCCCGCGGATTCCCTGAGATAGTGTCCGTTGACCCATCCGGCCTGAGGCGTTGCGGCGAGCGTTTCGACGCGACACCAACGCTGTCCCTGCGCGTTCTTGCAGCCCTTGTTGCGCAGCACCGCGCCATTGGCGAAGCTTGCCACGAAATCGGCCTGTGGCGATGGCGTCTTGCGCATGTTGAGCTTGTCGCCGGCGGCGACGCCCGCGACCTGCCAGAAATCGGGCCCGCCAGTCAGGCCATCGGCATAGTCGGACCCCTTTTCATTTGTCGCGCTCCTGGCGCCAAGCGCAACCGTCAGCCGATAGCTCGCCTTTTCGCCCCGCCGAGCGGCGCTGCGCATCATGTAGACACGCGCCGTGTAGTCGCCGCTCGACGGCGTCTTGCCGGCAAAGCGTGCGCCGCTGGTCGAGCCAATGAAGAATGCGACGTCCTTTTCGCCGGGGGGCAGCAAGTTGAAATAGGTGGCGGTATTGGCGGTCTTCAGCTCGACTTCGAGAGATTCCGAGGCGCCAGCAGGAAAGACGTAATCGACATATCCGTAGCCGCGGATGGCGTCGGACACGGATGCGCGCCCGTCCTTGAAGGTCAGGCGAACCGTGCGGCTCTCCTCCTTCGCGCGAGCCGCGCCGCACGCGAAGGACGCCGCCAGCGCGAGACAGGCCGTCAGTCGGATGGTTCGCGGGATTGCATTCGTTCTCATCATTCCTCCGCACTGGCCGGTTGCGGCGCGCCGCCGCCATCAGGCGGCTTAAACCTATTCCGCGAGCACGCGCGTCGGCGGGAATGTCACTTCCACCATCGTGCCCTCACCCTTGCGGCTGCGGATCGTGAATGACGCACGATTGGCTTCCACGAGGGCCTTCGTCAGGGGCAGGCCGAGGCCGGTGCCTTCGTTCTTGCGGGCGGTCGAGACCTGCCGGAAGGGTTCGAGCGCGGTCTCGAGCTCGTCGTCGCTCATGCCGACGCCCGTGTCCTTGATGCGCACGACGGCGTGGCCGGCGTCGGTGAGCGCTGTCGAAACGATCGCCTGCCCGCCGGGTTCGTTGAATTTCACGGCGTTCGACAACAGATTGAGCACGATCTGGCGCATGGAACGCTCGTCGGCGACGATATTGGGCAGGCCCGGCGCGAGCGACAGGCGCATGACCACGCGATCGCGATTGGCCTGCGGCTGCATGATCGACACGCATTCGGAGACGACGGCGTTGATGTCGACCGAAGTGAAGTTCAGATCGACCTTGCCCGCCTCGATCTTGGAGAGATCGAGCAGGTCGTTGACGAGGCTCAACACATGTTCGCCGGACTTGTGGATGTCGCGCATGTAGTCGCGATAGCGCGCATTGCCGACCGGGCCGAAGCGCTCGTCCATGATGACTTCGGCGAAGCCGAGAATGGCGTTGAGCGGCGTGCGGATCTCGTGGCTGACCTTGGCGAGGAAGTCCGATTTCAGCGCGCTGGCGCGTTCGGCGTCGCGACGGGCGTCGCCGAGTTCCCGCTCCACCTTCTTCCAGGCGGTGAGATCGCGGAGGACGGCGCAGAATTTCGGCGTCGCGCCGCCGAGCCGCCCGAGCGTCATGAAGACGGGAATCGAACCACCCTGATGGGCGCGCGCCATGAATTCGCGACCGTCGTTGAGCACGCTCTGCACGCCGCCCGACTTCACACCGTCGAAATAGGCGGCGGCGGCCTCCTGGCTTTCCTTCGCGACGAGAATGGCGAAGGGTTCGCCGGCGACCTCGTTCTGGTCGAGGCCGAACAAGGCCTCGCCCGAGCGATTGAGCGAAAGGATGCGGCCCTCGGCATCGAGCACGGCGACGCCATCAGTCGCGGTGTCGAGTATGGCGTGCAGTTCGCGCGCCTCGGCGTCGCGCTGACGCAAATCGAGCTCCAGCGCTTTCGCGCGAGCGACTTCCGCGCTGTCCTGAACGGGCGTTTCATGAACGCGGCTTTTCTGCGCGCGACTGTCGAGCGCGCGGCGAAGCGTGACGAGCGTAGCGGGCTGGCCGTCCCAATCGATGGCCTGTACGCGCGCGTCGACCGGCAACGTCTCGCCGTCGCGCGTCTCGATCTGCGCCGCGCCGCTGTCGGGCGCGCGGCCACGGAAGAGACGGTCGAGACCGCCCGCGGCGTGAAAAGCGTCGATATCGGGATAGTCGAGCAGGTCGAGCAGCGTGCGATTGGCGTAGATCGGCACGTTGAAGCGACTGACCACGACGCCGACGGGCAAGCGGTCGAGGACCGCGGCGGCGTTGCGCTCCGGCAGCTCGCCCGCGATCCTCGCCGAGGCTTCTTCCGAGACGGCCGCGAGCGGCGGCGGCGCTTTCGCCGGCTCGACGGATTCGTCGGACTTTCCGAAGCGCGCGACGAGATCGATGAGGTCGCGGGCGCGCCTGCTGGCCACAGGACTCAGTACGCGTTCGGTCTCTTCCGCCGCCGGCTCGGCGCCGAGCGCGCGACCGATTTCCTCGAAGGCGGATTTTTCGCCGGGCGAGAGTTCGGGCGCGGGCGAGCGATGCGGGAGATCGGCGACGCGCGCGGCCTGCTGCGGCCGCAACGGAACGATATTGCCCACTGTTGCAGGCGCTGAAGGCGGCGCTTCCGCGACAGTCGTTTCGAGCTGCGGCTCGTCCTCGTACAGAGGCTCTTCATCGCGCAAAGCCGGCGCGACAGGCTCCGCGCCGATGTCGCCGCGATGGATCGCTTCGCCGGTGTCGGAAACGGCGACGATGTCTTCTTCCTCGTCCGCGCCGTCGACGTCGATTTCCTGGTCGGCGTCTTCCTGGTCGGCGTCCTCGCGCGAGTCGTCTTCGCCAACGGCCGCGACGACCGGCGCATCCTCGCACGCTTTCAATTCACGCCGGTCTTCGAGAAGCAGAGGCGCATCGGTTTCCTCGCTGGTAACGAGTGCAGCGGGCTCGCCATGTGCGATCGACGCGAGGATCGCGCCATTATCGTGGCCTCCCCGCCCTTCAGAAGCTGGCGCGCCGAGCGGCTCGGCCTCGCGCTCGACCGCAAGCGCCGGCGCCGCATCGTCCGATGGCCGCGCGACGGCGTCGATCGTCTCCGCCGCTTCTTCGACGGCAGGCGCGGGCGCTTCGACGACAGGCGCGGCGACACGCTCCGGTCGCACGACGCCGTAGCCACGGAAACCGACGAAGCGATCCTCCTCGTCGAAAGAAGGCGCGGCGCCGAGCGCGATCGGGGCAAGCTGGCCATCGCCCGCAGGCCAAAGGGTTTCGACGCCCGCGAACGTATCGCGCGCGGCGAGCGCGGCGACGAGCCGCCCGTCCGCGTCGAGGCCCATGTCGCGGGCGAGATCGACGAAGGAGCGGCCGGCAATGTCGGCATGCGCGGCGCCGATCGCTTCGCCGAGAACCGGCGATACGAATTCGACGATGTGATCGCCGTTCGTGCGCCAGGCGAAGCGCGCGCCCCGCGCAGGCGGCATGGGCGGCGATAGCTCATCGGCCGAAGGCCGCGTTCCTTCTTCGTGCGGCGTAAGGACGGTGGACGCCTCGACATGCGCCTGGTCTTGCACGGCCACGGAGACCGTGGCGCTCTGCCTGTCTTCTTCCTCGCCCGACGTCGGAGCGGACCGGGCTACATCGGCGTCGGAAGCGAGCTTGAGATGCGGCGTCGCCGTATCGTCGGCGCGACGCGTCGTCGCCTGCGGCGCGCGCATGCCAAGCACGGCGAGCGCGAACAATGTTTCGCCGGGCGCCACCGTCGCGCGCCGGCACAAGACAGTGACGGTTTCAGCGACGGGGCCGAAGAAGAAGCGCAGCCGCTCGAGGCGCGGCGCGGCGCCGGGCAGCAGCGAGCGCGACAGCGCGACGATCCGTCGCGCGCCGGGCTCCCCGCCGAGAAGCAAGCGGCGCGCGAGCGCGGGCATATCGCCCGCAAACAGCGATTGCGCGGCCGCGCTCGCGTAGACGACGCGGCTGTGCGCGCTGGAGATCACCAGAACGGGCGCGCCGGCAAGCCGCAGCGACGCCAGAGCGGGATCCGCCAGCGCCGCCTCGACGTGTTCCTTCGCCACCTCGGGGCTGAATTCAGCCTCGTTCATCGCAACGCCCTGTACACGCAAACACACCGGCTCGGCCGGCCACCAGACTTAACGGAGTCTTAACGTCGCGGCGCCGCCCGGTCTACGCGCGAGCCGGTTCTCCTCTGGTTTTGATCGGTTAATGATGAACGAGCGCGCTGCGTCGCACAATTATGTTGCAATGCAGCAAGATTGTGGTAAGAAACTTGCGTTGCGCGTGGAGAAGCAGAGAATCGCTTCCCGTCGGGAAACGCAGTCAAAGGGAGAGTGCAATGGCTCAATCGCCTTACGAGATTCCGGCCGAAATGCGTGATTTCGCCGAAAAGAGCGTCGAGCAGGCCCGCAAGGCCTTCGAAGGTTTCATCGGCGCCGCCCAGAAGGCCGTCAGCGCCGCCGAGGCGACGCCTTTCGCCGTGCCTGGCGTGAAGGAAGTCGGCGCAAAGGCCGTGGCCTATGCGGAAGCGAATGTGAAGGCCGCCTTCGATCATGCCCAGAAGCTGGTCAACGCGAAGGACGTGCAGGAAGTCCTGCGTTTGCAGAACGAATATCTGAAAGCGCAGCTCACCACCCTTCAGGATCAGGCGAAGGAATTCGGCGCCGCGGTCCAGAAGGCCGTCACACCCAAGTCGTCCTGAAGGATTTCAGAGGACGTCGTTTCGACCCGGAGACTGATACATGGCCGTCCGTAGACCCACCAAGGCGCCCGTTACGCTCGCAAAGACCGCATCGCCGAAAGCTCCCGAGGCGCCCGTGAAGGCTGCCCCCGCCAAGCCCGCGGAGAAGCCGGCCGCCGCCGCGCCGAAGGCCGTCGCCAAGCCCGCCACGGTCAAGTCCGCAGAAGCCAAGCCGGTCGAGACCAAGCCGGTCGAAGTGAAGGCCACGCCCAAGCCAGCCGAGCCGGCGCCTGTCGCCCAGCCGGCAGAACCCAAGCCCGTCGAAGCCAAGCCTGCGGCGCCGAAGCCCTCAACTGCCAAGCCCGCCGCCAAGGCGCCCGTCGCGGCGGCCGACATGGCGGGCGTGCAGGACAATCTGCGCAAGGCCGCCTCCAAGACGATCGAACAGGGCCGCGTGGCTTTCGAGCGCATGAAGGAAGCCAGCGACGAGGCGACGCACACGATCGAGGCGAGCCTTGCCGCCTCCTCCAAGGGCGCGGCGGAACTCGCGTCCAAGGCGCTCGCGGTCGCCAAGCTCAACGCCAATGCGACCTTCGACCATCTGAAGGCCCTGGCCAGCGCCAAGACGCTCGCCGACGCTGTGTCGATGCACGGCCAGTTCATCCGCTCGCAGTCGGAAGCCGCGGTTTCGCAGGCCAAGGAATTCGCCGAGCTCGCCCGGAAGGCCGCGACCGACGCCGCCGCGCCGATCCAGGCTCAGATCAAGAAGGCGCAGGCGAAGTAATTTTTCGCCCGCCACGCAGCGCCGCCCATCCGGGCGGCGTTTGCTTTTGCGAGGCGCCGCGCGCCTTGCAATCGCGTCGCGCCTCTTCTATGAAGCGCGGCGCACGACGCGCGCCGGTCCTCGGCGACATTTCGCGCACAGCGTGCCGCCATAGCTCAGTTGGTTAGAGCGCTAGATTGTGGATCTAGAGGTCCCCCGTTCGAGCCGGGGTGGCGGTACCATCTCAAACCCCGCTTTCGACTGACTCCACCGTGTGGCGAACGCCACGACGGACAGCCGCGCGCAACGCGCATGCGGACCATGCGCGCCCTCAGCGCCGATTCTGGCTTGCCGACGCCCGGCGCGCTCGTCATGCTCATCGTCAACGACCGCTCAAGCGGCGACCGCGCGAAACGCGGATGGGACCGGATCGGCGCCGGGAGGAGACATGAGTTTTGCGGGACTGCGCGTCCTCGAGCTGGGTTCGCTCGCCTCGGCGTCATGGTGCGCGCGGCTGTTCGCCGATTTCGGCGCCGATGTCCTGAAACTCGAACCGGATGACGGCGACCCGCTACGTGGCGCAGCGCCACTGTTCGGCAATGCAGGCCAGAAGGACAGCGCGGCATTCGCCTTCCTGAATTTCGGCAAGCGCCTCGCGCGTGAAAGCGAGGCAGATCTGCCAGCGCTGCTCGCCGCCTGCGACGTACTGGTGCTCGGCGCGCGCGACGCGCCCGCGAACATTCCCGCCGACGGCTCCCTGATCGTGATCGACGCGAGCTGGTTTGGCGCGAGCGGGCCCTACAAGAATCATGTCGCGACCGATGCGACCGTGCGCGCGCTCGCGGGCCTGGCGCAGCTCGTCGGCCCGACCGACGGCGCGCCGCTGCAGGCGCCGGATTTCCAGGCGGGCTATGTCGCGGGGCTCTGGGCCTTCATCGCCGCCTGCGCCGGGCTGATGGCGCGGGCGCGCGACGGCGGGCGACGGTTCGACGCCAGCGTCTACGAAGCCTGCGTGACGCTGACCGAATACCAGGTGGCGGAGGCCGCCATCCGCAACGAGCCGCAGCAGCGCGCCGGCATCGGCCGCTTCGCGCCGACCTATCCGCTCGGCGTCTATCGTGCGAGCGACGGCTGGATCGGCGCCACCATGGTGACGCCGGCGCAATGGCGCGGCTTCTGCGAAATGCTGGGCCTGCCCGAACTCGCCGTGCCGCACTTCACCACCGGCCTCGAACGCCTGCCGCACGCCGACGAACTCGAAGCGCAATTCGCGCCGCGCCTCGCGGAGAAGCCAGCCGCGCACTGGTTCGCGGAAGGGTTGAAGCGCAGGCTGCCGATCGTCGTCGTACCGAAAATCGAGGATCTCGCATCCACACCCGAATTTCTCGCGCGCGGCGCCATCGTTTCCATTCATGACGGCGACAGGATTCTTCACGCGCCCGCTTCGCCATTGCGGCTCGTCGGCACGCCGCCGACGACCGAAGCGTCGCTCGCGCGACAAGGCGCAGATGCGCCCGCGTGGAATGCGCGCGAGGCGGCGCTGCATTTCGCGACGCCCGACGCGCCCAAAGGCGCGCTGCCGCTCGCCGGTTTTCGCATCGTCGATTTCACGATGGGCTGGGCCGGGCCGCTCTGCGCGCGCACGCTCGCCGATCTCGGCGCCGATGTGATCAAGATCGAGGGCTGCTCCTATCCGGACTGGTGGCGCGGCGTCGACCGCCGCCCCAACGTCCTGCGTGAAAAACTCTACGAAAAAACCGGTCGCTATGCGGTGATGAACCGCAACAAGCGCGGGATCGCGATCGACCTCACGCGTCCCGAGGGCGTGCGGCTCGCCAAGGCGCTCATCGCGCGCGCCGATGCGGTCGTCGAGAATTACTCGGTCGAGGTTCTGCCGAAACTCGGCCTCGCGCCGGCCGATTTCCGCAAGAACAATCCGAAACTCGTCACGCTTTCCATGTCGGCCTTCGGCGCCTCGAGCCCGTGGCGCGATTGCCGCGCCTATGGATCGACGCTCGAGCAGGGTTCTGGCCTGCCGCATCTGCTGGGGCGCATCGGCGATCCGCCCGTGATGGGCCATCCGGCCTATGGCGATCCCGTCGGCGGGCTCGCCGGCATGGCGGCGCTGATGGCGGCGCTGCTGCATGCGCGCCGCACGGGCGAGGGCCAGCACATCGATCTCTCGCAGATCGAATGCATGATGCAGATGGTCGGGCCGTGGGCGCTCGCGCATTCGGCCGACGGAACGACGGCGCAGCGATCGGCCGGCCGGCATCCCGATCACGCGCCGAGCGGCGTCTATCCGAGCGCCGGCGACGACGCGTGGATCTCGATCGCCGTGACGAACGACGACGCCTGGACGCGTCTGGCCGGGCTCATCGGCCGTCCCGATCTCGCCCGGCTCGCCGAGCGTGGCGCGCGGCAGGCGGCGGCGCACGAGATCGACGCGGCGCTGTCCGACTGGACGCGCGCGCGTGCGCCCGACGAGGCGATGAGCGCCTTGCAGGCGGCGGGCATCGCGGCGGGCGTCGTGCGGCGGCCGCTCGACCTTCTGGTCGATCCGCAACTGGTCGCGCGAGACTTCTGGATGTGGACGGAGCGCGCCTATATCGGGCGCCACGCGCAGCCCGCAGCGGCCGTGCGCGACACTACCGCGCCCTACCCCGTGCGCTGGCCGTCGCCGACGCTCGGCGAATATAATCGCGCCGTCCTCGTAGAACTGCTCGGCCTACCGGATGCGGAGATCGACGAACTCGCGCGCGCCGGCGTGATCGGCGACCAGCTTGTCGTCGCCGGCGATGCGGAGCGTGGCGCGGCATGAACGAGGCGGCAACGCAGACGGCGCCGGACATCCGCGCCGCGCAATCTGCGCCCCTGCTCGACGTGCAGGGCATGTCGATCTCGTTCGCCACGGCGGGCGGGCGGCTCGAAGCGACGCGTGACATCGCCTTCTCGGTCGCGCCGGGCGAGCGGATCGGCGTCGTCGGCGAGAGCGGCTGCGGCAAGACGATCACCGGTCTTTCTCTCCTGCGCCTGCTGCCCGAGGACGTCGCGCATATTTCGGGGCGTCTCGATTTCATGGGCGTCGATCTCGCGACATGCAGCGAGGCGACGCTGCGCGACATTCGCGGGAAGCGGATCGGGATGATTTTCCAGGAGCCGATGAGCGCGCTCGATCCCGTTTTCACGGTCGGCGACCAGATCGCCGAGGGCCTGCTCGCGCATGGCAGGATGGGCCGCGTCGAGGCGCGTGAGCGCGCACTGGAGGCCCTGCGGTCTGTCGGCATAGCAGCGCCCGAAAAACGCTTTCACGCCTATCCGCATCAATTGTCGGGCGGCATGCGCCAGCGCGTCATGATCGCGGGCGCGATGATCTGCAATCCGCAATTGCTGATCGCCGACGAGCCGACGACCGCGCTTGACGTGACGGTGCAGGCGCAGATTCTCGAATTGCTGCGCGACCTCAGCGACCGCGCGCATATGGCGCTACTGTTCATCACGCACGATCTCGGCGTGGTCGCGGAAACCTGCACGCGCATGCTGACCATGTATGCCGGCGAGATCGTCGAGGACGCGGGCGTGGACGCCGCGCTCGAACATCCCCTCCATCCCTATACGTCTGGCCTGTTGCGCGCGTTGCCACGGCTCAGCGAACGCCGCAGCGCCCTGCCCTCCATTCCCGGACGCGTGCCCGTTCTCGGCCAGATGCCCGAAGGCTGCCGTTTCCGACAGCGCTGCCCCTTCGCGACCGACGGTTGCGAAAAGCCGCAGGCCCTTCAGGACGCCGGCGCCGGGCGCCGCGTGCGATGCTGGCGTTTCCGCGATCTCGACCTGCCGGGGGTCGCGGCATGACGGGCGAGCGCGCACCGACATTGTCCGTCCGCGATCTGCGCGTGGAATTTCCGGCAGCCGAGCGTGGCGCGACCGTAAAAGCGGTCGACGGCGTGTCCTTCGATATTTTCAAGGGCGAAACCTTCGGGCTGATCGGCGAATCCGGTTCGGGCAAGACGACGATCGGCCGCGCGGTCGTGCATCTGGTCGAGCCGACCGCCGGCACGATCCTGCATGACGGCGTCGATCCGGCGAGACTGTCGTCGCGCGAATTTCGCGCGGCGCGGCGCGCCTGGCAGATCGTGTTCCAGGATCCGAACGCCGCGCTCAATCCGCGCAGCACGATCCTGACTTCCGTCATGGAGCCGCTCGCCGTCTCGGGCGTGGGCTCCGCCGAAGAGCGACGTCGCGCCGCGCTGCAGGCGCTCGCGCGCGTCGGTCTGCCGGAAGAAATCGGCGCGCGCTATCCGCATCAATTGTCGGGCGGGCAGAAGCAGCGCGTCGTCATCGCGCGCACGCTGACCCTTAAACCCGAACTCATCGTCTGCGACGAGGTGGTGGCCGCGCTCGACATGTCCATTCGCGGCGACGTGCTGAACCTGTTCGCGGAATTGCAGCGCGAGCTCGGTCTCACCTATCTCTTCATCACGCACGACCTGTCCGTCGTGTCGCATATCAGCGATCGCATCGCGGTCGCCTATCTCGGACGGCTCGTCGAACTCGGACCGGCGGAAGCCGTGACGGAGAACGCGATCCATCCCTATACGCGCGCGCTTCTATCGGCGGAGCCCGCGCCTCTGCCGTCGCACATGCGGACAGGCAAGCGCATCCTGCTCGAAGGCGAGATTCCGAGCCCGATCAATCCGCCGTCCGGCTGCCATTTCCGGACGCGCTGCGGCCATGCCGTCGACCTGTGCGCGCAACGCGCGCCCGAGTGGCGTGAGATTGTTCGAGGTCATTGGGCAGCGTGCCATTTCGCGGAACAATTCTGTAGCGAGGAAAACGTAGCCGGCGAGAAAGCCGGCGCGACATTGTTGGGAGGGTGACATGGGATACGATGACAAATTCGCTCGACTGAGCCGGCGCGAGGCGATGGCGCTGGCAAGCGCTGCTGGCGCGGCGGCGCTGATCAATTCGCCCGCCTTTGCGCAGGGTACGCCGAAAAAGGGCGGCGTTCTCAAGGTTTCGGCCAACGCCAATCCGTCGAGCCTCGATCCGCAGACCGGTGGCGCAGGCTCCGACCACACGATGCTGTTTCCCATGTACGACACGCTCGTCGAATGGGACTACGAGACGCTGAAGCCGAAGCCGGGTCTCGCCGAATCCTGGTCCTTCACCGATCCGCAGACGCTCGTGATGAACATTCGGTCGGGCGTGACCTTCCACGACGGCACGCCGCTCGACGCGGAGGCGGTGAAATTCAATCTCGACCGCGCCAAGACCGAGCAACGCTCCAACATCAAGGCGGATCTGGCGACCGTCGCCTCGGTCGCGACGACCGGCCCGCAGCAGGTGACGCTGAAGCTGTCTCAGCCCGACGCCGCGCTGCCCGGTATTCTCTCCGACCGCGCGGGCATGATGATCTCGCCGACCGCCGTGAAGGCGAGCGGCAATATCGACCGCAAGCCGGTCGGCGCGGGCGCCTATCAATTCGTGAGCTGGACGGACAACGAGAAGATCGTCATCAAGCGCTATGACAAGTACTGGCGCGCGAACGAGCGGCATCTCGACGGAATCGAATTCGCGATCATTCCGGAGCTCGCGACTGGCGTGCGCTCCGTGATCGCCGGCCAGAACCACGTGGCCTATTCGCTGCCGGCGCGTCAGAAGGCGGTGCTGAAGCGGGCGTCCAACATCAACCAGGCGAGCGGGCCGACGGTCTACTGCCAGCAGATCTATTTCAACTGGGGCAGGCCGCCGTTCGACGACATTCGCGTGCGCAAGGCGATCAACCACGCGGTCGATCGCGCGACTTTCGTGAAGGCGACGCTCGACGGCGTCGGCGAGCCGGCGTTCATGAACCTGCCGTCCTCGCACTGGGCGTATGACGCGGAGGTTGCAAAGCTCTATCCGCACGATCCCGACAAGGCGCGCGCGCTCCTGAAGGAAGCCAACATTCCGCAAGGCTTCGAGCTCGACCTGATCGGCTATACCGATCAGGATTCGATCCGCCGCGAGGAAATCCTGATCGAACAATTCGCCAAGGTCGGGCTGAAGGCGAAATTCACCAATGGTTCGATCGCCGAAATGAGCGCCGCCTTTTTCGGCAAGGACAAGAAAGGCGCGGGCCTGCTGTCGGCCTGGACCGGACGGCCGGACCCCAGCCTGACCTACACGCTGCTCTATTCGAAGAATTCGTACTTCAACGCGGCGCGGGCGGATGTGCCGGCCGGCCTGCCCGAGGCGCTGGCGGCGACACGCGCGAGCGAGAATATCGACGCGCGCAAGAAAGCTTTCGCGACGGTGCAGCGCATCGTCATGGAGAATGCGCTTGCCTGCCCGCTCGCCTTCCAGTTCGAGCTCGACGCTCTGTCGCCGAAGGTCAAGGGGTTCAAGCCGAACCTGCTCGGCAAGCCGAAATACGAAGGCGTCTGGCTCGAGAGCTGAACCATGGCGCAGGGCTCCGCGCTCGCGATGATCGGGCGCCGCCTCCTGCAGGCGGCGCCCGTCATCGTGCTGGCGACTTTCATCGTCTTCGGCCTTCTGAAATTGTTGCCCGGCGACGTCGCGGTGACGCTCGCCGGCGACAATGCGACCGACGAACGCATTGCGGAAATCCGAAGGATCTATGGGCTCGATCGTCCGTTCCTCGTGCAATACGGCGTCTGGCTGTGGAAGGCCGCGCATGGCGATCTTTCACAATCGATCCTGTCGGGCGAGCAGGTCGTAACCTCCATCGCGCGCTGCTTTCCGCATACGCTGCTGATCGTCGTTATGGCGCTGGGGCTGGCGCTGCTGATCGGCGTGCCGCTCGGCGCCGCCGCCGCCGCGCGCCCCAACGGGCCAGTCGACCGCGCGACGATGACGCTCGCCTCGATCGGCATAGCCGTGCCGAATTTCTGGCTGGCGATGATCCTCGTCTCGCTGTTCGCGCTTCGCTGGAACATATTTCCTGCCACTGGGGCGACGGCCTTTTCCGTCTCGCCCACTGATGCGATCAACCACGCCATCCTGCCGGCGCTCGCGCTGGCCGCCGGCGGAATGGCGGAGGTCGCGCGTCAGGTGCGCGGTTCGCTGCTCGACGTCATGAGCTCGCAATTCGTGCGCACGCTGCGCGCGAAAGGACTGAAGACATCGACGATCCTGTGGCGGCACGGGCTGAAGAACATCGCGGTCAACCTGCTCACCGTGACCGGTCTCCTGTTCAATCGCCTGCTCGCCGCGACCGTGGTGGTCGAAGCCGTCTTCGCCATTCCCGGCATGGGCGGACTGATCGTCCATGCCGCGATCCAGCGCGACTTCACGGTCGTGCAGGGCGTGGTCTTCGCCATGGTGATCGTGGTCATTCTCGTCAATCTCGTCACCGACATGCTGTGCGCGGCGGTCGACCCGAGGATCGGACGATGAGCGGCCTGTTCGCCTTCTTGCGGCGCGATATCAGAGCTGCGCTCGCCATCGCCTATCTTGCGCTGCTGGTTCTTGTCGCCGTCGCGGCGCCCTGGCTGTCGCCCTATTCGCCGACAGCGCAGAACGTCAACGACATGCTGGCCCAGCCCAGCGCCGCGCATTGGCTCGGTACAGACGATCTCGGCCGCGACATATTGAGCCGGCTGATCCACGGCGCGCCTGCGACGATCTACGCGAGCCTCCTCGCCGTCGGCGTCGCGATCCTGCTCGGCGTGCCGGTCGGACTGGCGGCCGGCTATTTCGGCGGATGGATCGACGACGTCATTTCGCGCACGATCGACACGCTCCTGTCCTTTCCGGCGATCGTGCTGGCGATCGCGGTCACCGGCGCGCTCGGCATCGGCCTGACCAACGGCATGATCGCGGTCGGCATCGTCTTCGCGCCGCAGCTCGCGCGCCTCGCACGGGCGCGCACGCTGGTCGTGCGACATGAGCTCTATGTCGACGCCGCGCGCTGCTTCGGCGCCTCGACGCCGCACATATTGTGGCGTCACGTCCTGCCCAATGCGGTGCAGCCGGTGATCGTGCAGGTGACGCTCCTGCTCGCCGCCGCGCTGCTGGCCGAAGCGAGCCTGAGTTTCCTTGGTCTCGGCGTTCAGCCGCCGCATCCGAGCTGGGGCGCGATGCTGGCGCGCGCCTACCAGGCCATGGATATCGCGCCCGAGCAAATGTATCCGCCCGGCCTCGCCATTCTCTTCACGGCGCTCGCCTTCAATGCGCTCGGCGAGAGCATGCGCGTCGCGCTCGATCCGACGCTGAAACGATAGGAGCAGACATGACGCCCGATCAGGCATTCGCCGAAATGGTCACGCAGGGCGACATTGCGCTCGACAAACTCGCCGAATGCGCAAGGCGATGGCCGGACAAGACATTCATTCATTACGGCGAAGACGGCGTGAAACTCACTTTCGCGCAATTCGCCGACATGACGGACCGTTTCGCCGGCGGTCTGCTGGCGGCCGGCGTGAAGCCCGGCGAGGCGGTGAGCGTGCTCACGCGCAATTCGCTGGTCAGCGCGCTCGCCATGTTCGGCATCTGGCGCGCGGGCTGCCTGTTCGCGCCGATCAACTTCAACTTCAAGGGCCCGCAGCTCTCCTATCAGCTCGCCGACACGAAGCCCGCGGCGCTCGTCACCGATCCCTCGTTTGTCGAGATCCTCACCGAGATCGGCGCCGAGGCCTGCCCGCCGCGCCTCGTGATCCATGCGCCGAAATCCGGCGATCACGACCATACGGGCGCAACGTTCCCGTCGGCTTTCAACAATGCGGCTCTGCTCGATTTCGGTGCGCTCTGCGCGCACGAGACCAAGGCGCCGCCGGTCTCGCCCGGTCCGTTCGATCTCGCCAACATCTGCTACACATCCGGCACGACCGGCCCATCCAAGGGCGTGCTGCAGAATTTCCGCTGGATCAACCAGTACACGTTCTTCCTGCGCGCATTCGCGAGCGAGGATGACGTCATCTATTGCGACCTGCCACTCTATCATGTCGGCGGCGCCTTCGCGCTTCTCGCGCGCGCGGTGTGGCGCGGCAATACCGTGGGCCTGTGGGACCGCTTCTCGCCGATGCAATTCTGGGAGCGTATCGCGGAAGTCGGCGCCACCTACGCGATCCTGCTCGACGTGATGACGCCGTGGCTGCTCGGCGCGCCGCCAAGCGACAAGGATCGCGCCAATACGCTCGCCATGGTGCACATGCAGCCGCTGCCGCCGAACCATCACGAGGTCGCGACGCGTTTCGGCATCGACTTCGTCACGGCGGGCTTCGGCCAGACGGAATCCGGCAATCCCTTCGTCGGCGTGATCGACGAATTGGGCAACGAGGAAGGCGTTCCGGCGACCTCGCGCAAGAGCCACTCCAAGGCGGCGATCCGTGCGCTGTGCGAAAAGCTCGGCGTCCTCGTGGTCGACGGCGCGACGAAGCTGCCGACGGGCTTCATGGGCAAGCCATCGCCGCTGCTCGAAGTCGCGATCCTCGACGAGGACGACAACAGGTGTCCGCCGGGCGTCGTCGGCCAACTCGGCATCCGCCCGCGCTTTCCGGGTCTGCTGCTGCAGGAATATTTCAAGAAGCCCGAGGCGACGCTGAAGACGTTCCGCAACCTCTGGTTCCACACCGGCGACGCCTGCGCGGAAATGCCCGACGGCTCGGGCGTCTACCGTTTCGTCGACCGCATGGGCGGCTTTTTCCGCGTCCGCGGCGAGAATGTGTCGTCGTTCGAGGTGGAGGCGCTCATCTCGCGCCACCCGAAGGTGCAGGCCACCGCCGCGTTGCCGATCCCCGCTGCGGAAGGATCGGAGGACGACATTGTCGCGTTCGTGCAGCCGGTCGCCGGCGCGACCCCGAGCGAGGACGAGATCCGCGAGCACGCGCGCGCGGTCATGCCGAAATACATGATCCCGAAGCACATCCGCTTCGTCGAGGCGCTGCCGGTGACGCCGACCAACAAGGTCGAGAAGTACAAGCTGAAGCAGCAAATCGCGAAAGAGTTGGGATTGTGAGATCGGCGCACGTCATTGCGAGGAGCGAAGCGATGAAGCAATCCAGAGTCATGGCGTGGATCTGGATTGCTTCGCTTCGCTCGCAATGACAGCTCCGCTCACAACAGCTTCGCCAGTTCCTCCTTCTTCACCTTGCCGGTCGCCGTCATCGGCAATTCGCTGGCGATGCGGATTTCCGGGATCTTGTAGACGGCCATGTTCTGCTTGCACCAGGCGGCGATGTCCTCCGCCTTCGTGGTCGCGCGCATGGCCTCGTGCACCAGCACGAAGGCGACAGGCACCTGGCCGCGCTCTGCGTCCGGGCGGCCGATAACGCCCGAGCCGACGATGGCCGGATGCTGGCCAAGCATGGCCTCGATCTCCGCGGGAAAAACGCTCATGCCCTTGACCTTCAGCATTTCCTTGCGGCGGCCGAGGAAGTGAATGAAACCCTGAGAGTCGATCAGCCCGATGTCGCCGGTATGCAGCCAGCCGTCGCGCAGGCTTTCGACTGTGGCCTCAGGCTTGTTCCAGTAGCTCTTGAGCAGCGAGGGCGAGCGCACGCAGAGTTCGCCTTCTTGATCGAGCGGCGTCAAAGCGCCTGTCTCGAAATCGCAGATCTTGAACTCGGTGCCGGGCACCGGCAGGCCGACGAAGATCGGCTGCGATTTCAGGTCGGCGTCGTCGTCCTGCATGCCGGTCGTGAACGTGTCGCAGGTGTGGGTTTCCGTCATGCCCCAGGCCGCCTCGATCATGGTCGCGCCGGTGAGCGCGCGCCAGCGCTCGCGATAGGGAATGTTCAGCTTCTTGACGAAGGAGGAGCAACGCACCTGCTCGAGCGAGCGCATGTCGAACTCGCCGACGCGCGCGTGTTCCATGACTTCCACGGCATTGTCGACAAGCAGGCTCGCGACCGTGACGCGATAGTGCTGAACAGCGGCCATGAAGGCGACAGCGTCCCAGCGCGCGAGCAACACGTAAGTCGCGCCGGCGAAAATGGGGAAGATGACGCCCATGTCCTCGCCGGCGATCCAGAACACCGGATAGAAATTGATGCCGACATCGTCAGGCGTCAGATCGATGCCGATGTTGCAGGTGGTGGCCGCCGTATAGACCATGTCGCGCTGCGTATGCACGCAGCCCTTCGGCATACCGGTCGTGCCGCCAGTGTAATTGAGCGCGGCGACGTCATCGAGGCCGACATCGACCTGCGGCGGCTTCGTTGTGACGGCCGCGAGCGCGGGAAGAAAGTCGATCGCGCCTTCACATCGCACGACCGGCGCGTCGAGCCCCGCCGGCAGCGGGATCGTTGGCGTCTGCGGCAGCATCGCGCCCATCGACGTGACGAGGATCGTGTCGATCTGCGTCTTGTCTCGCACCTCCTGCACGAGCGGGAACAGGGTATCCAGCGCGACAATGGTCTTCGCGCCGGTGTCGTTGAGTTCGTAGATCAGTTCGTGGCCCTTGAAGAGCGGGTTCACGGGCACGTGGATCGCGCCGATCTTCAGAATGCCGAAGAAGGCGATGTGGAACTGCGGGCAATTGGCCATGAAGACAGCTACGCAATCGCCCTTGCGCACGCCATTCTCGTGCAGCCAGGCGGCGAAGGCGTCGGACAGGCGATCGAGTTCGCCGAACGTCACCTCGCGGCCATAGTAGATCAGCGAGGCCTTGTCCGGCGTGCGCCTCGCATATTCGCGGAGGTAATCGGTCAGCAGGCGCTCGCCGAGCGGATAGACGGGCTCCTGCGGAATGGCTTTCGGCCAGTTCCTGCGCCACAGCCCGCGCAGGTTTTCGAGATAGCGGGTTTCCTCGTTCATCGGGCCTCTCCGGTCGTTTCCTCTTGCGAAAGACTAGGCCCACGCATGCGCCAGGTCGACTCGACGCGATCAAAATCAGGGGGCAAAATCGTCCGACACAAAATCGAGAGAAACGCCGCTAATGTCCCGTCCGCCTTTCCGCAAGCTGCTGATCGCCAATCGCGGCGAAATCGCCATCCGCATCGCGCGCGCCGCCGCCGCGCTCGGCATTGCGAGCGTCGCCATTCATTCGCAGGACGATGCAGCCTCGCTCCACGTACGCAAGGCGGATGAAGCCCATGCGCTGCCGAAATCAGGCGTGCCTGCCTATCTCGACGCCGCGCGCATTGTCGCGCTGGCGCAGGAGACCGGATCCGACGCGATCCATCCGGGCTACGGCTTCTTGGCCGAGAACGCCGCTTTCGCGCGCGCTGTCGCGGCGGCGGGACTCAAATTCGTCGGTCCGTCGGCGGAGGCGCTCGATCTGTTCGGCGACAAGCTGAAGGCGCGCGAGCTCGCGCTGAAAGTCGGCGCGCCGGTCATCGACGGCGCGACCGTGCGCAGCGCCGAGGAGGCGCGCGCCTTTTTCGACAGGACCAATGCGCCGATCATGCTCAAGGCGGTGTCCGGCGGCGGCGGGCGCGGCATGCGCGCCGTGCGCAAGGCCGACGAGATCTCGGAAGCTTTCGCGCGTTGCGCCTCGGAAGCAACGAGCGCATTCGGCGATGGCTCACTCTACGCCGAGCGCCTGATCGAAAGCGCACGGCATATCGAAATCCAGATTCTCGGCGACCGCCATGGCGGACTGGTCAATTTCGGGGAACGCGAATGCACGATCCAGCGCCGCAACCAGAAGCTGATCGAAGTCGCGCCGAGCCCGTCGCTCACACCCGCCTTGCGTGAAAAGATCGCGAATGCGGCGATGACGCTGGCGAAGGCCGCCACTTACGACAATCTCGGCACGTTCGAATTTCTGGTCGACGCGCGCGAGACGTCGGACGAATCCTATTTCGCCTTCATCGAGGCCAATCCGCGTTTGCAAGTCGAGCATACCGTCACCGAGGAAGTGTTCGGCGTCGATCTCGTGCAGGCGCAGATCCGGATCGCCGCAGGCGAGAGCCTCGCCGACATCGGCCTTGCGGAGCGGCGCGCGCCGCGCGGCTATGCGATCCAGTCGCGCGTGAATCTCGAGACGATGAACGCCGCCGGCGAGGCTCTGCCGAGCGGGGGCAAGATCGCCGCCTTCGATATTCCCTCGGGGCCCGGCGTTCGCGTCGATAGCTTCGGATATTCGGGGTATCGCACGGGCGCGGCTTTCGACTCGCTCATCGCCAAACTGATCGTGCACTCGCCTTCGCCGGACTATGGCGCGGCGGTCGCCAAGAGTGTGCGCGCGCTCGGCGAGTTTCGCGTCGTCGGCGTCGACACCAACATCGCCTTCCTGCAAGCGTTGCTGACGCATGCGGATTTCGCCGCCAACCGCATCGACACGCGCTTCGTCGAGACGCGTCTGGCCGAATTGCTGGCGTCAGCCGCGCAGGAGCGGCACCGCTATTATTTCGAGGCCGCGTCCGACGATGCGCCGTCGGGACGGGCGACTGCGCATGCGGGACCCGAAGGAACGGTCGCGATATCCGCGCCGCTGCTCGGCACGATCGTGTCGGTGGATGTCGCCGAGGGCGCGCTGGTGAAGCCCGGCCAGCAGATCGCCGTTCTGGAAGCGATGAAGATGGAGCATCTCGTTACCGCGCCCTGCGGCGGCGTGGTGCGCGAGATACGCGGGCGCAAGGGCGATACGCTCTACAAGGACGATCCGATCCTGTTCGTCGAGCCCGCCGACGTCGGCGTGGACGAGCAGATGACGAGCGTGGCGATCGATCTCGACGCCATCCGGCCCGACCTCGCCGAGGTTTTCGCGCGACAGGCTTTTGGCCTCGACGAGAACCGCGCGGAGGCGGTTGCAAAACGTCGCAAGACCAATCATCGAACGGCGCGCGAAAACATCGCCGCGCTGGTAGATGACGGCAGCTTCATCGAATACGGCTCTCTCGCCATCGCCGCGCAGGCGGCGCGGCGCACGAAGGACGATCTCATTCGCAATACGCCCGGCGACGGCGTGGTCGCTGGCATGGCGACGGTCAACGGCGATCTGTTCGAGGCCGATCGCGCGAGAACCATGGTGGTCGCCTACGACTATATGGTGCTCGCCGGCACGCAGGGGCAGCGCAATCACAAGAAGCAGGACCGGCTCTTCACCATCGCCGAGCGTCAGCGCATTCCGATCGTGCTGTTTGCCGAAGGCGGCGGCGGCCGGCCCGGCGACACCGAACGGCTCGGCGTGACCGGCCTCGACGTGCCGACTTTCGCACAATTCGCGAAATTGAGCGGCCTTGTGCCATTGGTCGGCATCGTCTCCGGCCGTTGCTTCGCCGGCAACGCCGCCCTGCTCGGCTGCTGCGACGTCGTGATCGCGACGAAGGACACGAGCGTCGGCATGGGCGGCCCGGCGATGATCGAGGGCGGCGGGCTCGGCGTCTATCACCCCGACGAGGTCGGGCCGACCAACGTGCAATGGCCTAACGGCGTCATCGACGTTCTCGTCGAAGACGAAGTCGAGGCCTGCGCGGTCGCGAAAAAATACCTGTCGTATTTCCAGGGGCCGGTCGCGAACTGGAGTGCGCCGGATCAACGCCTGCTGCGCCGCGCGATCCCCGAAAACCGCCTGCGCGTCTATGAAATCCGCGACGTCATCCATGCGCTCGCCGATGAAGGCTCGGTGCTCGAGCTGCGCGGCGGTTTTGGCGCGGGCGTGGTGACAGCCTTCGTGCGCGTCGAGGGCCGGCCGTTCGGCCTCATCGCCAACAATCCGAAGCATCTCGGCGGCGCGATCGATTCGGACGCTGCCGACAAGGCCGCGCGCTTCATGCAGCTCTGCGACGCCTTCGATATTCCCATGGTGTCGCTGTGCGACACGCCGGGCTTCATGGTGGGGCCGGAGGCTGAGAAGACCGCGCTCGTGCGCCATGTCTGCCGCATGTTCGTGACCGCCGCCTCGCTCGACATTCCCTATTTCACCATCGTGCTGCGCAAGGGCTATGGCCTCGGCGCGCAGGCCATGGCCGGCGGCGGATTTCACGCGCAGACCTTCACGATCTCATGGCCGACGGGCGAATTCGGCGGCATGGGGCTGGAAGGCGCGGTGCGGCTCGGTTTCCGCAAGGAACTCGAGGCGATTGAAGATCTGGGCGAGCGCGAAAAGCTGTTTCAGTCGATGGTCGCGAAATCCTACGAGGTCGGCAAGGCTACCAATATCGCCTCCGTGCTGGAGATCGATCAGGTGATCGACCCCGTGGAGACGCGACGCTGGATCATCCGCGGGCTCGACTCCTGTCCGGCGCCACAGCGTCGCGAGACCCGCAAGCGGCCATTCGTCGATACGTGGTGAAACGAAAAAGCCCGCGGCTCTCGCCGCGGGCTTTCCCAATCGTCAGTGACGAATGATCAGTGCTTGCCGATATTGTCCGGCAGCTTGCCGCCGTTGGCGGCGATCATTTCCATCATCTTCTTGTGCAGCCAGATGTTCATGCTGGCGCTGTCGGACGTGTCGCCGTCGAAGTGCAGTTCCTTGGCGAGTTCCTTGCGCGCCGAGAGGCTGGAATCGAGGCCGAGCGCCTTCATCATGTCGACGATCGACACGCGCCAGTTGAGCTCCTGATCCTGCTTGTCGACGAGGTCGTCGAGAATGGCGGCGACGTCGACGGAGCCCGCGGCCGCGATCGGAGCGGCTGGACCAGCGCCCGGGGCGGCCGGCTTCGCTTCCTCGGCGGCAGCCGGCGAAACACCAAAAATCTTGCTCATGATGGAGCCGAAGAAGCCCATTTGTAACTCCTGTTTCGATGCCGCCGACGCATCACGCGGCAGCAACAATTGGTCTTTCGAACATCCGGCGAAGGACGTCCTTCAAATTCGCTTCCGGCGACCGGGGGCCGAAAGCGCGCCGATGATCGTCGCCACGGCTTTTCGTTGCAAGCGAAAAGTCTCCGACCGCGCCCGCAGCAATTCCCAATGCGGAAACGCGAACAAGTGCCGAAAGTAACGTTGGCCCATCAGCGCGGCGCGATCATGCATGCGAGCATGACGGGCCGTTGACGGACCAGCGTCCGGCCGGTCCAGGCCAGTGCGGTTTCGATCCGGCGACCGCGATCCCAGACCTCGAAATCATCGTCGTCGCCGAGCCTGATCTCGATTCCGGACGGCTCGCGCGCGAAGCCTTCGCCAAGCGCCTTCACATAGGCTTCCTTGGCGGTCCAGACGCGCAGGAAAGCATCGTGCCGCCCCTCCCCCGCAGCCTCGAGAGCGGCCTGTTCGGCGGGGTGGAGAATGTTGCGCGGCGTCTCGAACGGCGTCGTGATCGTCTCGACATCGACACCGACGCGATCGTCGGCTACGGCGGCGGCGACGATATCGTCGCGCCCGGCGAGCGAGAGATGGAGGGGGGCCGCCGGCGCGACGATGCGCGGCGCGCCTTCCGGGTCGTGGCCGAGGACGACGTCGTTTTTCGCGCAACCCGCGCGCCGGGCGACGAGCCGGCGCGCGAGCGCGGCGCGCGCGGGCGAGAGGTCGTGCGCCGGTTGCTCGAGGCGCGCGACAAAGATGTCCACGCGACCGCCGGGATAGTCGAACGACAGGGCGAGCGGTTCGATCTCGGGCCTCCTGCGGCGGCGAACAGCCATGCTGAAGGCGGTCTAGCATGCTGGCGCGCCTCGGGCGAAGATCGCACGATGGAGACGCGTGAGACAGTCGAGGCGGGCAGCGCCAGAACCGAACCCCATGTCAGCCGCGCCGGCATGTGGCGCGGCGCGGTCGAATCGCTGCCCTTCCAACCGGGCGCGCTGATTTTTGGCCTCGCCGTCGGGGCGGCGGCGAGCCAGACCGGGCTCACATTCGGCGAGGCGATCGGCCAGAGCGCCATCGTCTACGCCGGCGCCTCGCAGATGCTGACCCTGCAGATCTGGACGCCGGACTGGACGCTCGGCGCGCTGCTGGCGGCGATCGGCGTGACGGCGGCGATCAATGCGCGCTTCATGCTGATGAGCGCGACCTTCCGGCCGTGGATCGAGGGGCTCGACCGACGTCTCGTCTATTTCAGCCTGCTGTTCCTCACGGATGCGAGCTTCGCCATCGGCGCGCGCCATCACGCGGCGGGCGGGCGCGATCACGGGCCGGTCATCGGCGCCAATATTCCGCTCTATCTCGGCTGGGTGGCGACGACGGCGATCGGATTTCTGGCTGGCGCGCTGGTCGCGCGCCCCGAACGTTACGGGCTCGACCTCGTGCTGCCGATCGTCTTCGCGACGCTGACCGTGCCGATGATCCGACGCGCCCGGCGTTACGCCCCGCTGGTCATCGCCGGCCTCGTGGCGATCATCGTCTCGCAGTTCGCGGCCGGCTGGTTCATCGTCGCCGGCGCGCTCGCCGGCGCCCTGTCGGCCGCGTTGATCGACGAGGCGGAATGACCATGTCCATCGGCCCGTGGACGGTGATCTTTGCGACGGCGCTGGTCACGATCCTGATGCGGCTCGGCGGCTACTGGCTGATGGCGCGCGTGCCGATGACCCTTCGCGTGCGACGGGGACTGGAGGCATTGCCCGCCTCGATCTTCATCGCCACCGTCGCGCCGATCGCGCTCAAGGCGGGCGTGGCTGGCACGGCTGCGGTCTGCGTGGCGGCGGGCATGATGTTCCTGCTCAAGCGCGAATTGCCGGCGCTGGCGGCGGGGTTCGCGACGGCCGCGGGCTTGCGGGCTCTGGGAATGTGAGCTCCCCGGCCTCGTGAAATTCGACCCGCGTGTCCTAATTCCAGCGGCATGAAAGCGCGCAGGCGGAGGCAAGCATGAAGATCGAACGCATAGGAACGCGCCCGTCGGATTCGGGATCGGCGGATTATTTCACGGGCAAGGTTCGCATCGATCCCCTGATGAGCGCGCCCGATCCCGCGCGCGTCGCCTGTGCGCGCGTGACCTTCGAGCCCGGCGCGCGCACGGCCTGGCATACGCATCCGCTCGGGCAGACGCTGATCGTGACCGACGGCTGCGGCTGGGCGCAGCGCGAGGGCGGGCCGATCGAGGAGATCAAGCCGGGCGACGTCGTGTGGTTTTCGCCCGGCGAGAAGCATTGGCACGGCGCGACCGCGACGACCGCGATGACGCATATCGCCATTCAGGAAAAGCTCGACGGAAAGGCGGTCGACTGGCTCGAACAGGTGAGCGAGGGTCAATACCGGCGTTGACCGGCGCTCACCCTGTGGGCGACAGCAGCGCGGTGATCCGCTTCTTCAAGCCGTCGCGCACGCTACGATAGGCGTCGAGCATCTGTTCACGCGAGCCCTGTACGGCGGTCGGATCGATCGTCGGCCAGTAGACGACATCGACGGCAAGCGTGCGGGTGAATTCCAGCGCCTTGTGGTGCGCCTCGGGCGACAGCGACACGATGAGGTCGAAACTCGAATCCTCGAGGTCCTCGAACGTGTGCGGCCGGTATTTCGCAATGTCGATGCCGATGTCGTCCATCGCCGCGACGGCGAAGGGGTCGAGTTCGCCCGCCTTGACGCCAGCGGATGCGAAATAGACCTCGCGGCCGTAGTAATAGCGCGCGATCGCCTCGGCCATCGGCGAACGCACGGCGTTGAAGGTGCAGCAAAACAGAATGGATTGCGGGCGACGGCCGCTCTCCATCGTCAGCCTCCCGGCGCTTCAGGGCCGCCCGGCACGCCGCGTCAGCCTTTCCAGTGCAGCGCTGTGACCAGCGTGAACAGCCGGCGCGACGTGTCCATGTCGCACTCCACCTTGCCCTTCAGCCGCTCGGCGAGCAATTGCGCTCCCTCGTTGTGCAGACCGCGCCGCCCCATGTCGATCGCCTCGATCTGCGCGGGGGTCGCCGTGCGGATCGCCGCGTAATAGCTCTCGCAGACCATGAAATAGTCCTTGAGGATCTTGCGGAACGGGGTGAGCGAGAGAATATGCATGACGATCGTCGCGCCGCCCTCGTCCCTGATATCGAAGGCGAGCTTGGCGTCGTGCAGCGCGATGAAGAGCGCATAGGGGCCGCCGTCGTGGCCCGGCAGGGCGAACCGGTTTTCCTCGATCAGATCGTAGATCGCGATTTCGCGTTCGTGTTCCTGATCGGGCGTGCCGCGGCCGATCGAGGAGTCGTCGAGGGTGATCGCGACCAGGCGCTTGTTGTCTGTCGTCATGCCGCGCCTCTGTTGATGCGGATCGCCACCGAGCGCGCATGCGCTTCGAGTCGTTCGGCCTGCCCGAGCGCGATCGCCGAGGGACCGAGCAGGTTCAGCGATGTCGGCGAGCATTTGAGAATGGATGTGCGCTTCATGAAGTCGAGCACGCCAAGGCCCGACGAGAAGCGCGCGGATCGCGCCGTCGGCAGCACGTGGTTGGAGCCGCCGACATAATCGCCGATAGCTTCGGGCGTATGCGCGCCGATAAAGATCGCGCCGGCGTTACGCACACGCGACGCCAGACCTTCGGCGTCTTCCGCCATGATCTCGAGATGTTCGGCGGCGATGCGGTCAGCGAGCGGGATCGCGTCGTCCAGTTTCTTCACGAGAATGGTCGCGCCGAAATCGCTCCAGCTCGCCCGCGCGATTTTTTCACGCGGCAGGGTTTTCAACTGCGCTTCCACGGCGCGCTCGACGTCGCGCGCCAGCTCCGCGCTGTCGGTGATCAAGATGCTCTGCGCGGCCGTATCGTGCTCGGCCTGCGCCAGCAGATCGGCGGCGATCCAGGCGGGATTGGCGGAGGCGTCGGCGATGACCAGCACTTCCGAGGGGCCGGCGATCATGTCGATGCCGACCTGGCCGAAGACGCGGCGCTTGGCCGCCGCCACATAGGCGTTGCCGGGGCCGACGATCTTGGCGACGGGGCGAATGGTCTGCGTGCCATAGGCGAGCGCAGCGACGGCCTGCGCGCCGCCGATGCGATAGACTTCATCGACGCCCGCGCGAGAAGCCGCCGCCAGCACGAGCGGATCGACCGCGCCGTCTGGCGTCGGCACGACCATGACGATGCGCGGCACGCCGGCGACCTTGGCGGGGACGGCGTTCATCAGCACCGAGGACGGATAGGAGGCCGTGCCGCCAGGCACGTACAGGCCGACCGCTTCCACCGCCGTCCAGCGCCAGCCGAGTTCGA
Source organism: Rhodoblastus sp. (assembly GCA_020442275.1). Classification (GTDB taxonomy): domain Bacteria; phylum Pseudomonadota; class Alphaproteobacteria; order Rhizobiales; family Beijerinckiaceae; genus JAJXWB01. The sequence goes on from JAGRKN010000153.1 coordinate 32,352, forward strand.
CGCCGGCCTCGTCGGTGAAGCGGAGGTCTTGCGGTCTCTGGCGCTGGTGAAAAGCGACGATACGGCCGTGCGCAACGTCCAGCGCATCGAGCGCGGCCTTCGGACAGGCGGCCACCGCCGCCTCGATCTCGGCCTTGCCGATGGCGAGGCCACGTTCGGCCAGATCGATCCGGTCGAATTTCTTCGACAGGTCGATCAGCGCCGCATCGCCGCGCGAAACCACATCGGCGATGATGTCGCGGGCGGCGGCGTCCACGTCCTCCGACACTTCGCGCTTCATCGCGAGCAGGTCAGCGAAGCGCGCGTCGAAATCGGCGGCTGTCGCATCGAGCCGCAGGGTCATCTTTCAGCTCCGGAATCGGGCGCGGCGGGACGCGCCCCGAAATGGTCCGTCAGGTCATGACCCTTGAGCGGGGCCCGCGTCAAGCGCGTGGCCCGGCCGGGATTTGGCGGTCCAGCGGGGGCCGAGATCGCGCAGATGGACTTCGAGGCACTCGACATCGAGCCGCACGGCCGCGCCGCCCGAAAAAGTCAGCAAAACGCGGCCCGCCGGCGCGTCCGTCGGCTCGAAGGAGATGGCGAGCAGGCTCAGCACGCTGTTCGGCTCGCGCTGGGGTACGCCGTTCTGGCGGACCGTGCGCACCCGCTCGAACCGAAGGGCGGCGACCGCCCGCTCGCACTGGCCGGCGTCCGCCGAAATCCAGTCGAATCGCGAGAGGCCGAGCACGAAGCGGTCCTGCTCGGGCAGCCACGCCATGTCGCCGACGCGCGCGAGCGCATCCTGGAGGTGGGCGGAAACGACTTCGAGATCTTCCGGATCGAAGGCGATCAGGCGGAGGGGATGGTCGCTGTCGGGGCATTGCTGTGTCATGACGGCCTCACAGACGCCATGTGGGGCCGATCGCGACGCTCTGCAAGCCAACCGCGGCCGCCGGCCGCCTGTGAAAGCCGAGCCGCGACCTCAGGCCGCGCTGGCGGCGTCGTGCGATCCGCCCGTCAGCATGCCGCGCAACTTCACGAAGGCGCGCAGCGCGAAACCCATGGGCACGGGCATGGCCACGCGGCAGATGGCGAGCTTGCGGACATAGGTCCGCACCCGCCAGCGCGAGACGACGCCGGCCCGGAACAAGGCGACCGAGCCCGGCGTGAGTTCGCTCCACTGGCCCTGCTCGTCGCGCACCTCGACGCCGCCCTCGAGAATGTGGATCCATTCGTCCACGCCGAAACGCCAGTCGAATTCGCCGGCCGTACAGTCCCAGACCACCGAGACGGCGGCGCCGTCTCGGCTGCGGGACAGTTCCGCCATGCGGGCGCGCGGCTCGCCGGACACGATCCAGTTTTTCGGGATCGGCGCGTCTTTCAGCGCGACATCGGTGGTCGAAATATAGATTGCCGGCTCGCCCATGTGGTCTCCGCTGATCCCTGACGTGGGCCAGAGGATAGAGCGGGCCGGTTAATCGGCGCTTGGCGACGGCGCGGAACCGCGCCGCGCTTCTCGCGCTGGTTAACAGGTCTGATCCGGCGGCTGGCCCCGTGGCCTCGTGGCCCCTCAGCCCGCTGAAATGCGCTCGACCTCCGCGCCACAGGCGCCGAGCTTCTTTTCCAGCGCCTCGAAGCCGCGGTCGAGGTGGTACACCCGGTTCACCGTCGTCTCGCCCTCGGCCGCCAGGGCGGCGATAACCAGCGACACGGAAGCCCGCAGGTCAGTCGCCATGACAGGGGCGCCCTTGAGCTTCGGCACCCCTTCGATGATCGCGGTATCGCCGTCGAGCCGGATCTGCGCGCCGAAGCGGGCGAGTTCCGACACGTGCATGAAGCGGTTCTCGAAAATCGTCTCGGTAATGCGCGAGACGCCGTCGGCGCGGGTGACGAGCGCCATCAGCTGCGCCTGCAAATCGGTCGGGAAGCCGGGATAGGGCTCGGTGACGACGTCGACCGGCTGGATCGCCCCGCCGTTGCGCGTCACGCGGACCCCGTCGTTGGTCTGGACGCATTTGGCGCCGGTCTGCTCGACGACGTCGAGCGCGGCCTGCAACAGATCTGCGCGGGCGCCCTGCAGCAGCACGTCGCCGCCGGTCATGGCCACGGCCATAGCGTAGGTGCCGGTCTCGATACGGTCGGGCAGCACGGCATGGCGCGCGCCGTTGAGGCGCGTCACGCCCTGTACCTCGATCGTCTTGGTGCCCGCACCCTTGATCTTGGCGCCCATTTTCATCAGGCATTCCGCGAGATCGACGATTTCCGGCTCTCGCGCGGCATTGTGGATGACTGTGGTCCCGTGCGCGAGGCTCGCGCCCATCAGCGCCGTATGCGTGCCGCCGACCGTGACCTTGGGGAACATGATGTCCCCACCTTTGAGGCCGTTCCTGGCGCGGGCGATGGCGTAGCCGCCCTCGATCTCGATCTCGGCGCCCAGTTCCTTCATGGCCATGAGCAAGAGGTCGACCGGGCGCGTGCCGATGGCGCAGCCGCCGGGCAAGGACACCGTGGCCTCGCCGCAGCGGGCCAGGATCGGCGCCAGCACCCAGAAGCTCGCCCGCATGCGCGCGACCATCTCATAAGGCGCCGTGGTGTCGACGATCTCGGCCGCGGTCAGG
>JAGRKN010000154.1:0-7725 GCA_020442275.1 Rhodoblastus sp.
TCTCGGGCTTCCACGAGGGCGCGCTGGCGGCCCAGAAGGTCCACCGCTATGTCTACCCCGACAAAAAGCTGACCTTCCAGTACACGACCTCGTCAACGAGCCTGCAGAAGAAGCTCGGGGTGAATTGAGTCGCGGCGGGATCGCGGCGCCTATCGTGAAATTCGCTTTTCCGCCACGTCCGCCCGAATTGTCCTAATTCGCTGTCCTTCCGGCCGCCGCAATTTTTCCAAAGATCTTCGACGGCGTCGCCGGCATGTCGATCGCGGTGACGCCATAGAGCGACAGCGCGTCGATGACGGCGTTGACCACGGCCGGCGTCGAGCCGATCGACCCCGCCTCGCCCGCGCCCTTCAGGCCGAGCGGATTGGTGGTCGAGGGCACGTTGCGGGTCTCGAAGTCGAACTTCACCAGATTTTCCGCACGCGGCAGCTGGTAGTCCATGAGGCTCGCCGTCAGCAACTGACCCTCGTGATCGTAGACGGTCTGCTCCATCAGCGCCTGACCCACGCCTTGCGCGATGCCGCCATGCACCTGGCCCTGCAACAGCAGCGGATTGAGCGTCATGCCGAAGTCGTCGCAGACCGTGTAGCGCACGATCTGCGTCTCGCCGGTTTCGGGATCGATTTCGAGTTCGCAGACATGCGTGCCGTTCGGATAGGTCGCGTCCGGCGGCACGAACTCGCCGCCGCCGGTCAGCATCTCCGGCTTGGCTTGCGGCAGCTTCGCGATGTCGGCGAAACTGATCGTGCGATCCGTGCCGATCACACGCGCTGCGCCATCGGCGAATTCGATATCGCCCGCCGCGACTTCCAGCGCCTCGCCGGCGAGCTTGCGCAATTGCTCGGCCAATTGCTCGGAAGCGCGCGTCACCATGACGGCGCCGACCGGAATGGAGCGCGAGCCGCCCGTGCCGGCGCCCGTCTTCACGATATCGGTGTCGCCCTGCACCATCCGCACCTTCGCGGGATCGATGTCGAGATGCTGCGCCACGATCTGCGCATAGGCCGTCGCATGGCCTTGCCCGTTCGACTGCGTGCCGATGACGATGGTAAAGCCGCCGTCCTTGTCGAGAGCGACTGTCCCCGTCTCGCCCTCGCCCCAGGCCGTGCACTCGATGTAGCTGGCAAGCCCGATGCCGCGCAGCTTGCCGCGCTTCTTCGCTTCCTCGCGGCGCGCGGCGAAGCGCGACCACTCGGCCTTTTCGAGCGCCTTGCGCATGGCGGATTCGAATTCGCCGACGTCGAACACACGCTCGGTCGGCGTCGAATAAGGCATCTGCTCGGGCTTGATGAAATTTTTCGCACGGATTTCCTCGCGCGGGATGCCGGTTTCGCGCGCGCAGACGTCGACCAGACGCTCGAGCACGTAGGCCGCCTCCGGACGGCCCGCGCCGCGATAGGCGTCGACCGGAACCGAATGCGTATAGACCGCCGTGCATTTCGCATGCACCTTCGGAATGTCGTAGGGCCCCGTCGCCATGGTCGCGCCGAGCCAGGGAATATAGGGCCCATACTGCGAGAGATAGGCGCCGAGATCGGCGAGGATATGCACGCGCAAGGCGAGGAACTTGCCGTCCTTGTCGAGCGCCATCTCCGCCTTGGTGATGTTGTCGCGGCCCTGCGCGTCGCCGAGAAAGTGTTCGGTGCGATCGGCGACCCAGCCGACCGCGCGACCGCAGCGTTTCGCCGCTTCCAGCACGAGCGGATACTCGCGATAGATGAAGGTCTTCGTGCCGAAACCGCCGCCGACGTCATGCGTGACGACACGCAGGCTCGCCGGCTCGATCCCGAGCACGCCCGACACTGACTCCTGCAAGCCGTTCACGCCCTGGCTCGACGTCGTCAGCGTGAAGCGTTGCGCCGCCGCGTCGTATTCGCCACAGGCCGAACGCGGCTCCATGAAATTGGCGACGAGGCGCTGGTTGACGATCTCGACCGAACAGACGCGCGCCGCGCCCGCGAAGATCGGGTCGACATCCTCCGCCTTGCCGACCGCGTTCTCGAAAGCGAGATTGGTCTTGTAGTCCGGCCACACCAGCGGCGCGCCTTTTTCCAGCGCGGCCTTCGAGCCGATGACGGCGTCTTCCGGATGGTAATCCACATGGATCGCTTCGGCCGCATCGCGCGCGAGAACCTCGCTGTCGGCGACGATCATCGCCACGGCGTCGCCGACATGCCGCACCCGATCGCGAGCAAGCAAGGGATAATCGGGTTGCGCCATTTCATTGCCGTCTGCGTTCGGCATCGGCGCGAGACAGGGCAATTGCTTGAGATGGCCGATGTCGCCCGCCGTCAGGATCAGCGCGACGCCGGGCATGGCGGCCGCCGCCTTCGTGTCGATCCCGCCGATGCGCGCATTGGCGTGTGGCGAACGCAGGAACACGGCGGTCAGCCGACCCGCCGGCAGCGCATCCGCATTGTAGCGTCCCGCGCCGGTGATGAACCTCTGGTCCTCGACGCGCCGCACCGCCTGGCCGATGCCGAATTTCTTGGGCTTCATCACGTGCTCCGCTTGTGGTCCAGCCTTCAATCTATAGCGTCAATCATCAACGTCGAGTGCGGAAATCCTTACACTCCGCGAATGCTGCACGAACTCGTCAGGCAGACCGTCATTGCGAGCGACGCGAAGCAATCCAGCGCCGGGTTTTTGGCGCTGGATTGTCGCGTCGCTTCCGGTGAACCCGCGTTGCGGTTTCACCCGGCCTCCTCGCAATGACGAACGCGCCTCACTTCCCCTTCATCAGATCGCTGATCACGACGAATTTCTCGCCGTTGAACTGCATCAGATAGCCGTCGCGCAGCGGCGTCACATCGTCAGGCGTCGTGTTGAGCGTTATGCCCGGCAGAAGCAGCGGCGCCTTCAGGCCCTTCAGGTTATGCGCCTGCTTCATGATGTTCTCGCGCGTGAGATTGTCGCCACACTGCTTCAGCAGCGCGACGAGCGTCGCCGCGCTGTAATAGGCGTATTCGCCCGAGGAATAATTCGGGTCGACGCCGGGCACGCGCGTCTTGATGAAATCGACATAGGCGTCGAGTTCCGGATCCTTCGCGGCGGGATCGAGCGGCTTGATGGAGGCGAGCGTGATAATGTCCTTGGCCGCGTCAAGGCCGGCGGGCTTCAGGATCGTCTCGATATTCGCGCAGCCCGACGACAGGAACCGCACCGGCCGCCAACCGATTTCCCAGGCCTTGCGGATCGCCTGCGCGCAGGCGCGCGGCGTCACCGAATAGATCAGGAAGACATCGGCCTTGGTGGCGGCGAGCGAGACCACCTGCGAATCGACTGTCGGATCGGTCACCTCGAACGGCGTGACCTTCAAAAGCCTGTCCGGCATTTTCGCGAAGGCCTCGTTCACGCCCTTCATGTAGTCCTTGCCGGAATCGTCGTTCTGGTAGAGCACGGCGAACTTGGCGTTCGGGTTCTTCTTGAGCGCATAGGCGATGTCGAAATTCGCCTCGTTCGAATAATTGGGCGCCCAGGGCAGCGCGATCGACCACGGCATGCCCTTCGGATCGTTCCACTTGGAGGCCGACGAGATCAGGAAGACCTGCGGCACCTTGTTGACGTTCAGATATTTAGCGATCGCCGACGACGGCGCCGTGCCCATCGTGCCATAGACAAATGCGACCTGATCGTTTTCGACCAGTCGCTTGGCGGCTTCCACAGTCTTGGGCGGCGCAAAGCCGTCGTCGAGCGAGATCATGTTGAGCTTGCGCCCGTTGACGCCGCCCTTCTCGTTGATCATGGCGAAATAGGCCGACATGATCTTGCCGACCGTACCGAGCGAGGAGGCCGGCCCGCTGTAGGGCATGGTGTTGCCGAACTTGATTTCCGTGTCTGTTACGCCCGGCCCATAAGCCTTTTGCGCAAACGCCGTCGATGCGCCGAGCGTCAGCGCGAGCGCCAGGCCAAGGCCCGTTTTGAATGATGTCATGGAATTTCCTCCGACGGGTCTGGCGCCCGCGTGCCGAGAATTGTCGGACGAAATGTCGCGACGATCAACAGCCTTTGCAGAGCGGCCAACGGCCACCCATATCTCCGGCATGCTTGACATCGTTCCCGACTTCGTCCTCGACGAGGACGCTCCTGCGCTACCCCGGGCGGGCGGCGGCGCGGATCGCACAAGCGACGCGCCCTTGCTCGACGCCTATTCCCGCACGGTCTCCGACGTCGTCGAAAAAGTCGGTTCCAGCGTCGTGCGCATCGACCTCGCGCGAAACGACGGCAAGGCGGCGGGCTCCGGCTCGGGCGTCATCGTCTCGCCCGATGGCCTCGTGCTTACCAACAGCCACGTCGTTTCCGCCGGCAGGCGCGCGTCGGTCACCACGCTCGACGGCCGCGTCTTCTCGGCGCGCGTGCTGGGCGACGACCCCGACACCGATCTCGCGCTCCTGCGCATCGACGCCGACGAGACGCTGCCGGCGGCCAGGCTCGGCGATTCTCGTGCGTTGCGGCCCGGTCAGATCGCCATCGCCATCGGCAATCCCCTCGGCTTCGACGCAACGGTGACCGCCGGCGTCGTCTCGGCCCTTGGCCGTTCGTTGCGCGCGAAAAACGGGCGGCTGATCGACGACGTCATCCAGACCGACGCCGCGCTCAACCCCGGCAATTCCGGTGGCCCGCTGGTGTCGAGCGCTGGCGAGGTTGTCGGGATCAATACCGCCGTCATCATGGGCGCGCAGGGCATCTGCTTCGCGGTCGCGGCGAATACCGCGCAATTCGTACTGGGCGAGATCGTCCGCCACGGCCGCGTGCGCCGGGCGTATCTCGGCATCGGCGCGGGCACCGTGCCCCTGCCCCGCCGTATCGCGCTGCGGCTCGGCCTCCAACAGGCGACCGGCGCCGTCGTCACGACGATCGCGCAGGGCGGTCCGGCAAGCGAGACCGGCATGCTGACCGGCGACATCATCCTGTCGATCGACGGCGCGCCGGTCGCCGGCGCGGACGACATCGTGCGTCTTCTCGGCGCCGACAAGATCGGCCGCACCATTCCGATCGACGTGCTCAGGCGCTCGGATCAGCGGCGCTTCTGGGTTGGGCTGACGGAACGGAAGGCGCCCTGACCGAATGCGCTCAGGGCGTCTTCACCGGCTCGCCGGCGGCCGTCCAGGCAAGCCACGAGCCGCCGAAATGCGCCTTCACGTCGGGGCGACCGCGCGTTTGCGCGAATTCCAGCGCCTGCAGCGTGCGCCGGCCGGAGCGGCAGTAGAAGACCACGCGCTTGTCACGCGGAAGCGCCTCCAGATCCAGCCGCGACAGGGGATTGTGCGCGGCGCCAGGAATGTGCCCGGCCGCCCATTCGTTGTCCTCGCGGACATCCACGAGCGCGATCGAGCCGTCGGCCAGCCCCTGCTTCACTTCATCCAGATTGAGCTCTTCCACGACGATCATCGGCCATGCTCCGCAAAACTGTCGCGTCGCAATAGCAAATAGCGCGCGCCGGCAAAAGCGCGAGGCGGGATCGTTTATTCGTCCTGGTCGATGTAGCCGTCGTGCATGACGAGCACCCAGCGCCCGTCCAGCTTTTCGATGGAGCGCACGCGGCCGACGCCGGGTATCGCGTCGCCCGGCGCGACCTCCAGCATGCCACGGCTCGTCTGCACCATGGCGACGCCGTTGCGCACGCTGCGCAGCACGAATGTGTTCGGCTTCATCGACGGGTCCGGCGTGCGCAGGCCCGGCTTCGGCGCCTGCGCGGCGACGGCATGGCCCTTCTGTCCCTTGGGGATCGAACTCGTGACGATCGGATCGGCGGCGATCCGTTCGAGCCGCTCGATGCGCGCGACCTGCTGGTCGAGCTTCGTCGCCAGTTCCTTCCCGGCCTTTTCGACGCGCGCGACATTCTGGGCGGTCCCGGCGGTCGCTGCGGCCTGCGTATGGGCGGCGCGCGCCTCGCCGGCGATTTTCCCCATCTGTCCGCGCAGGGTATGCAAATCCTGCGTGAGATCGGCGATCTTGGCGCGCAATTCGCGTTCCGCCGGCGTTTCCAAGGGTTTGCGCAAGAGATCCTCGGCCGCGAGCCGCTGCGTCTCCCGGCGGTCGAGATAATCCATCAGCCCGAGATAGGCGCCGCCGGCGACGGCCAGCATGAGAACCACAGCAGCCGCCGTCTGCGCCCAGACGACCTGTTCGAAATAGTCGCGCGCCTTCTGGGGCCAGAGCTTCGCCTTGGCCGCAGCCTCCGGCTTCGGCCTCGGCTCGTCCCGCGCGACAAAGAGCGCCGGCAGCAAGATGCGCCGTTCCGCCTTGTCCGCGCCGGCCGCCGTCTTGGCGGATTCGTCCTTGGCGGGTTCGTCGGCGACGAGTTTCGCCGCATCGGCCGCGAGCGATTCGGCGACCTCCTGCAAATGCGCGATCGCCTTCAGCGCCGCGTCGCCGGACGGTCCGGCGGCGGCGTCGGTTTCCTGGTCGCTCGTCGTCTTCGCGACTTCCGGTTGGGCCATGGAGGCGCCCGCGCTAGCGTTGATCCTTCCCGCCAGTCTCCGGCCCTATGGTTAACAGCTTGTTAAGGCGGGGAGGTTCGCCCCTATTCCGGCGCGCCATCCGCCGAGACGACGCCGCCGACGAGATTGCGCGACAGGAGCGTCTCACTCGTCAGCTCCCCCGCGCCCTGTGGCGCAATTCCCGCCGCCTCCATGAAGGCGCGGGCCTGCCGCCAGGCCGCGACCGCCTGATCGACCGTGACCGCCTGAAACGTGAGCTGCGCGCCCGGCCGCATCTGCGCGAGGCGGCCGAGATCGGCGGCGATGACGGTCCCGATCTTCGGATAGCCGCCGGTCGGCGCGCGATCCGCCAACTGCACGAAGGGCCAGCCGTCGCCGGGAACCTGAATGGCGCCGAGCGCGATGCCGTCGGAGACGATGTTGAAGCCTTTCGCATGCGCAAGACGCGGGCCTTCCAACGCATAGGCCATGCGGTCGCTGCGCGCGGCCAGGGTCCATGACCCCTCGAGAAAGCGCGAAAAATTCGCAGCGTCGAAATAATCGTCCTGCGGGCCACAAACGATGCGGATCGGCGCATCGCTCGGCGCCCTGAAGTCCGCAAGCGCGCGCGCCACGGCGAAACGCGCGCGCGCCGCCGCAATGTGCAACCGGTCGCCTGCCTTGACCCCCGTGCCGCCGACGCCGGTCCGCACATGCATGGAGAGCGAGCCGAGTTCCGGTTCGGCGTCGATGGCGCCAGCCGGCGCGAGATAGGCCCACGCGCCGTTTTCGCCCGCGCGAATGGAAAGTTTTTCACCCGGTGCGAGCGTCGCGAGGCAACTCGACGGCAGCGCGCCGCCATCGCGCGACACGCGAAAACCCGGCGCGACGACGCAGAATTCGAGCGAGCCCTCCTCGACCATGACATCCAGCCCGCCGACGGAAACCTCGATTGCCGCCGCGCCCGCGTCATTGCCCGCCATGCGATTGGCGAATTCATGCGCGAGCGCATCCATCGGTCCGGCCTGCGTCACGCCGTAACGCAGATAACCCCAACGCCCCGCATCCTGCAGCGTGACGCCGGGCCCGGCCTGCATGATGCGCAGAACCGCGTTCATGTCAGCGCCTCGCGCATGGCGACAGTCTCGCCCTGCTGTGCGCGAGCATCGAGCGCGGCGAATGTCTGCGCGTCGATGATCTCGAACCGCAATTCGTCGCCGACATCGACGAGGAAAGGACGCGCGCGATGCGGGGCGAACATGCGCTCGGGCGTGCGGCCCGCGACATACCAGCCCGTCGGCAT
>JAGRKN010000154.1:7813-32536 GCA_020442275.1 Rhodoblastus sp.
TGCGGAAGGCCGCCGAGGTAGCAATAGCCCGGCGCGAACCCGTACATGTAGGCGCGATAGGCGCCCGACGCGTGGATTCGCGCGGCTTCCGCGACATCGAGATTCAAGAGCGCCGCGAGTTCGGCAATATCCTCGGCGATCGCCGGATCGTAGCAGCAGGGAAAGGTCCAGCGCGCTTGAGGACTCGGCGCTGCCGGATGCGCCGCCTCGAAATCCGCGATCCGCCCTACGAGTTTTTCACGCGAAATCACGAGCGGGTCGTAATGGATCATCAGCGAGCGATAGGTCGGCACCGTCTCGCGCACCCCTTCGATGCGGGCGGCTACGAAGGCCGCGTCGAGCGCCAGTACTTGCCCGTTGATCGCGGGATCGACCGTGGAGCCGAACTCCACGACGAGCGCGCGCTCTCCGGCGTCGAGAAGACGGTACGCATACTCCTTGGCCATCCTCACCCCGCCGCAAACGCCCGTACCCTCACCCCCGCAGCCTCGAGCCCCGCCCGAACCCGCCGCGCGCTCTCCACCGCATGCGCGCTGTCGCCATGCACGCAGATCGAGCCGATGGCGGTCGGAATCCGCTTGCCGCGGGCCGTGATGATCGCCCCCTCCTGCACCATCTGCACCATACGCGCCGCCGCCTCGTCGGGATCGAGGATCATCGCGCCGGGCTGCCCACGCGGGATGAGATGCCCCTCCTCCGTATACCCGCGATCGGCGAAGATCTCCGCAACGCCCGTGAGCCCGATCGTCTCGGCCGCGCGCACTTGTTCGCCGGCCGCGATCGTCAGCCACACGAGGTTCGGATCGACAGCCTTGATCGCGCGCCCCACGGCTTCTGCGGCCGGCCGATCCACTTCGCAGAGATTGCCGAGCGCGCCGTGGCACTTCACGTAAGTGATCTTCGTGCCCGCATAGGTCGCCAGCGCCTGCGCGGCGCCGACCTGATAGGCGACGAGCCGCTCTATCTCGCCTGTCGAGAACGGAATGCGCCGACGCCCGAAACCCCAGAGATCGGGAAAACCCGGATGCGCGCCGCAGGCCACGCCCTTCTCTTTGGCGCTCGCAAAAGTCCGCGCCATGATCTCGGGATCGCCGGCATGGAAGCCGCACGCGACATTGCAGGAAGTGACGATACCGAGCATCGCCTCGTCGTCGCCGCAGGTATAGGCGCCGAAACCTTCGGCTATGTCGGAATTGAGATCGACTGTGGGCATTCGCGCGGCCTTCAATTTCGGCGGTCATTGCAAGGAGGCCCGCAGGGCCGACGCGGCAATCCCTCCGATCTGGACAAGATGCGGGGATGGATTGCTTCGTCGCATATCGCGAAGTCGGATATATCCGGCTTCGAAATCGGCTCCTCGCAGTGACGGCGTGAACCAGTTTACAACCCCAGATACGCCTTGCGCACCTCCGCATTGCCGGCGATCTCCGCCGCCGTGCCGCTCATCGTGATGCGCCCGGTCTGCAACACATAGGCGCGGTCGGCGATCTCGAGACATTCGGTCAGGCGTTGCTCGACGATCAGCACTGTCGTGCCGGCTTCGCGGATCGCGGAGACCGCGACGAAAATTTCATCCACCAGTTTCGGCATGATGCCCTGCGATGGTTCGTCCAGCATCAGCAGTTTCGGCCGCGTCATCAGCGCACGGCCGATCGCCAGCATCTGTTGCTCGCCGCCCGACAGCGTCTCGGCGCGCTGCGCCAGACGTTCGCCAAGCCGGGGAAACAAGCGCATGACCGTAGCCATGGGCGCCTCGCGATCCGCCTCCTTGCGAAACAGATAAGAGCCGAGCCGCAGATTGTCGGCGACCGAAAGCCGCGGAAACAGCCGGCGGTTTTCCGGCACATAGGCGATGCCGCGTTGTGTCACGAGATGCGGTGGGAGCCCGTCGATGCGTTCGCCCAGGAATTCGACAGTTCCCGAACTCGGCCGCTCCATGCCGACGATGGATTTGAGCAGCGTCGACTTGCCCGCGCCATTCGCGCCGGCGACGCAGACGATCTCGCCCTGCTTCACCTCGATCGAGGCGTTCGACAGCGCGATCAGCCCGCCGTAGCTCGTGGAGAGATCACGCGTCGCGAGCACGATGGCGCTCCCCGAGATAGGCGGTGATGACGCGTTCGTCGCGCACGATGTCGGCCGGCGCTCCCTCCGCGATCACGCGTCCGAGATCAAGCACGATGGCGCGGTCGACCAGCGGCATGACGATTTCCATGACATGCTCGACCATGACGATGGTGACGCCGCGCTCGCGGATCGCGCGAACGAGCTCGACGCCCTGCCGCGCCTCGGCAGGCGTCAAACCCGTCATCGCCTCGTCGAGCAGCAGCAACTTCGGCTCGGTCGCGAGCGCGCGCGCGACCTCGAGGCGTCGTTTTTCCGGCGGCGTGAGCTCCTGCGCCATCGCATTTTCACGCGCGCCGAGGCCGGTGAATTCGAGCACGGCCCGCGCTTTTTCGCGCGCTTCTCGCGCGGAGGCGGCGCGCGCGAAAGCGCCGACCATCACATTCTCGACGACGCTCATCGTCTCGAACGACTTGACCACCTGGAAGGTGCGCGCGATGCCGAGCGCGCAGCGCTGCGGCGCGGCGAGATCGGTGACGTCGCGACCTGCGAAGCCGATGCGCCCCTCGGTCGGCTTGCGTACGCCGGCGATGGCGTTGAACAAAGTCGACTTGCCGGCGCCGTTCGGGCCGATCAGCCCGAGGATTTCGCCGACGCGCACGTCGATCGAGACATCTGCATTGGCCACAAGCCCGCCGAAGCGCTGCGTGAGGTCGCGAACTTCGAGGAGCGCGCTCATGCTGCTTTCGCCCGCTTGCGCGCTGAAAAAGCGCCGACGATGCCTTCGGGCCTGCCGAGCGCTATGCCCATCACCAGGAGGCCGTAGACAATGAGGTCGAACCCTTTGCCTGTGCCGCCCGCATAGGAGCGCGTGACTTCCGTGATCGGAATGAGAATGGCCGCGCCGACCGCCGGCCCCCATAGCGTGCCGATCCCGCCGAGCACGGCCGGCAGCGCCATCAGGAGCGAGAACTGGAAGCTCATCACGCTCTCGGGATCGATATAGGACACGAATTGCGCATAGAAGCCGCCGCCGACAGCGGTGAGGAAGGCCGAGACCGCCGCAGCCGCCATCTTCGACCGGAACACGACGACCCCGAGGCTCTCGGCCGCCTCCGCATTGTCCTTGACCGCGCGCCACCAATAGCCCCAACGCGAGTCCTCGATTTTCCAGGTCACGATCCAGGCGACGAGCGCGAGACCGAGCGCGAAATAGAAGTACGGAAGTTTGGAGCGCGCGAACTGGAATTTCGCCCAGCTGTCGCCACGCACCGGCACCTCGATGCCCATGGCCGCGCCCGCCCAGTCCCAGTTGAGCATCAACAGAAGCCCGGCTTCCGCGATCACGATGGTCGCGATCACGAAATAATGGCCCTTGAGCCGGAAGCAGGGATAGCCGACGGCGGCCGCGACGACCGCGGCGATTGCGCCGCCCGCGACCATGCCGAACCACGGCAGCACGCCGAACTTCGTGAACAGCAGCAGCGTCGCATACGCGCCGATGCCGAAATAGAGCGCATGCCCGAGCGATATCTGCCCGCAATAGCCGGAAAGAATGTTCCAGCTCTGCGACAGGGCCGCATACATCAGCGTCAGCACCAGCATGTTCTGGATGTAGACGTCCTTGACGACGAGCGGCAGACAGGCCACCGCCGCAGCCACGCAGATCGCGAGGATCAGATTGTTGCGCCGCGCGATGTCGGGAGAGGCGCCCGCCATCACAGCGATCCGAACAGGCCGCGCGGCCGCAAGACCACGACCAGCAGATAGAGCGCGTAGATGCCGAGATATTTGAGCGACGCCGGCAGGATGAAGGCCGTGCCGGCTTCCACCACGCCGACGAGTATGCCAGCCGCAAAGGCGCCGAATACGCTGCCGAAACCGCCGAGCGCAACCGTGACATAGGCGATGAGCGCGAAGGACGCGCCGACATCGGGATAGATGTAGAAGAAGGTCGCGAGCACGGCGCCAGCAAGTCCGACCAGCGCGCCGCCGAGCCCCCAGCCGAGCGCGAAAATGCGCTTCTTGTCGATGCCAACGAGCGCGACCGCGCCGGCGTCCTCGCGCGTCGCCTCCAGCGCGCGTCCGAAATCCGTACGGTTGATGACAAGCCACAGCGCGCCGAACGCCGCGAGCGAAACCAGAGCGCCGGCAAGCTGCGGCGCCGGCAGGAAAATGCCCGCGACCTTGAGCGTCTTGCCGCCGAGCCACGAATGCGGAATGGAGCGATAGTCCGGCGTGAACAGAAGCTGCGCGAGACCACGCATGACGATGGCGAGCCCGAAGGTCGCGAATATCTGCACCATGCCGGCATTGGCCGAGGCCGACATGGCGAAGCGCACCAGCCCGAGATAGACGACGGCGCCGAAAACGAACATGGCCGCCGCGACGAAGGGCGCGGAGGCCAGCGGATCGAGCGCGAAGGCGAGATAGAGCCCAAACGCCGCGTACATGGAGGTCATCAGGAATTCGCCGTGGGCAAAATTGACGACGTCCATCAGGCCGAAGATAAGCGCGAGCCCAGCGGCGACGAGACCGTAGATCAGGCCCATGAGCAGGCCCGAAGCCAGCGATTGGATGATGGCTTCACCTGTCATGGCGCCGCGCTCTCGCCGCAGCCGTCATCGCGAGGAGCGAAGCAACGCAGCAATCCAGCCTCGGCTTCCGCCAACGCCCGGTAGTGTGGATTGCTTCGCTGCGCTCGCAATGACGGCTCCTGCCCTTGCAATCGGAAAATAAGGGTCTCACCTCACCCCTTCATCGGCCAGAGCGGCTTCGCGATGGCGCCGGACTCCGGGAAGATCGTCACGAACTTCTTGCCGACATATTGCAGCAGCACCGGATCGCAATCGTTGTTCTGTCCGGTCTCGTCGAACTTGACGCGCTTCCACGGCATGATCGTCTTGTCGCCGGGAATGTCGGTCGCGGCCAGCGCGCCGCGGATCTTTTCGCCGTCGGTCGATCCGGCGCGATTGATCGCGTCGGCCAGCGTGATCATCGCCGTGAATTCGCGCGACGTATTGTCGTTGAGATCCTTGCCGGCCGTCTTCTTGAAGAGGTCGTTGACCTTGCCCACCATCGGCCGTTTGGTCGCGAGATCGAGCGAGAAGGAGCCGCGTGTGATCGCGCCTTCCAGATGATCGCCGACCGCGTCGTAAAGCGCCTTTTCGGAAAAGCCGGCCGCCTGCGCGATGATCGCTTTCGGCTTGTAGCCGAGCTCGGCCATCGTGCGCACCAGCAGGATGCCGTCGGTCGTGTAGGAAGACGGCATCAGCACGTCCGCGCCGCCCGATTTCAGCTGCTGGACTTCCGAGGTCAGCGACGGCGAGTTCGCGCGATATTTCACATCCGCCACGATCTTGTAGCCGCGCGCGGCCGCGAGCTTGGTCTGCACATTCGCTGAATCCGTACCGAAGATCGTGTCCTCGTGGAACAGCGCGAGCGTCTCGATCTTCTGGCCCTGCTTGCGCAACGAATCCATGAGGTCGAACATGGCGGCGGAGAACATTTCGTCATGCGCCGACGCGCGGAAAAAGAATTTCAGCCCGCGCTTATTGAGACTGGGCGAGGACGAATCCGCGCACATGAACGGCACGGCGTACCGTTCGCAGGTCTGGCTGACCGTGGCGGACACGGAGGAATGATAGCAACCGATCACCGCCGAAACCTTGTCCTGCGTGATCAGGCGCTCGGCTTCCGCGCGGCCCTTCTGCGGATCGCCCTGGTGGTCGGCGTAGACGACCTTGATCTTCTTTCCGCCGAGGCCCGTCAGGCCCGCATCCTTGGCGAGCGGCAGGTCGAGGTCCGTCTTCTCGTTGACGATGGCGAGCGCCGTCTCGATTGCGTTGCGCGCGTCGACGCCGGTCTGCGCGGTCGAGCCAGACATCGGGAAGACGGCGCCGACGACGATCTCGTCCGCCGCGTAGGCCCCTGAGGCCCCGAGGCTCGCAGCGAGCGCGGCGGCGCCCGCGAGTGCTTCACGACGATTGAGTTTCATGCCCTCGCTCCTGTCGTTGGCGCCCGCAACATCGCGCGACGCGTCAGATCACCGCATACTGCCTGTTCTTCAGGTCCGTCACCAGCATCGACCCTGGCGAATGTGTAATCGCAAAGGCCGGTTTGCAGGCGACGAGCGCCGCCTGTGGTGTCACCCCACAGGCCCAGAACACCGGCAATTCGTCATCGCGCACGCTCACGCTGTCGCCATAGTCTGGCGCTCTCACGTCGGCGATGCCGATCTGCTGAGGCAATCCGATATGCACGGGCGCGCCATGCACGGCCGGATAGCGTGAGGTGATCTGCACCGCGCGGATCGCGTCGGCGGGCTTCAGCGGCCGCATCGAGACGACCAGCGGCCCGTGAAACTTTCCGGCTGGCGTCGTGGCGATATTCGTGCGGAACATCGGCACTTTTCGATTTTCGGTGATGTGCCGGATCTCGATCCCGTCCTCCAGCAGCGCTTCCTCGAACGAGTAGGAGCAGCCGATGACAAAGGACACGAGATCGTCGCGCCAGAACTCGGAGACATCGCCCGTCTCGGCCACGCATTCGCCGTCGCGCCAGACGCGATAGCCCGGAATGTCAGTGCGGATATCGAGATCTGCGCCAAGCGCGGGAATATTGGGATTGCCGACATCGCTGACGCCGATGATCGGACAGGGCTTGGGGTTGGCCTGCGCGAAGCGCATGAAATCGGCGGCGTCCTCACGCGGCAGGATGACCAGATTGCCCTGAACGAAACCAGGAGCGAGGCCGGCGGTCGTACCAGTGACCTTGCCGTGGCGGCAGGCGAGCCGCGCTGCTTGGCCATCCATCGTGCGCCCGTCGATCGCCGCTTCGCCCAACGCCTTCCTCCGTCGCTCTTGACGGCGCTGAGTTTCGGCGGCGAGGCTCGATAAAGTCCAATCGTATTTTCGAATGGATTTCGATAAGCTGTATTTATCGCACGGAGGCCCACATGTTCGACTTCAAGGAGATCGAAACTTTCTACTGGGTGGCGACGCTGGGCTCTTTCCGTGCCGCGGCCGGCAAGCTCAACACCACACAGCCCGCGATCTCCCAGCGCATCGCGGGTCTCGAGCAGACGCTCGGCGCCCGCGTTCTTTCGCGCGACGCGCGCATCGCCGCGCCGACGCCGCGCGGTCGCGAATTGCTGGTCTACGCCGAAAAGCTGCTCGGCCTGCGCGCGGAAATGCTGGCGGCCGTCGGCGATGTCTCGACCGCGCGCGGCGTGCTGCGGCTGGGCGTCGCCGAAACCGTCGTACACACATGGCTCACGCAGTTCCTGAAAGCGGTGCAGGCGCGCTTTCCCCTTCTTGCGCTGGAGATCGAGGTCGACATTTCGCCGAACCTGCGTCAGCGCCTGCGCATGCAGGAACTCGACCTCGCCTTTCTCATCGGCCCGGTCATGGCGCCCAATGCATTGAGCCTGCCTTTGATGACCTATCCGCTCGCCTTCATCTCGAGCCCTGAGATCAAATGGCCGCGCCGACCCGCGCATATCACGGAGATCGCGCGCTATCCCATCGTCACTTTTTCACGCAATACCCAGCCCTATGCGGCGGTGGCGGCGCTGTTCAACGGCCCACACTCCCCGCAGACGCGCCTGCATGCCTCGGCGTCGCTCGCGACCCTCGTGCGCATGACCGTGGAAAAGCTCGGCGTGGCCGTCATCCCGCCGGCCATCGTCGCCAACGAATTGAGACGCGGCGAATTACGCATCGTGCGCAGCGAGGCCAAGCTGCCGGACCTCGAATTTCACGCGAGCTGGATCGACCATCCGGCGTCTCGAGCCGCGAGCGAGATTGCGGCGATCGCCGCGCGTGTGGCGTCCGAACACGGAGGCGCGAAGAAGGCGCGGAGCAAATAGTCGCCGCGCCGCTATTCGACGCTCTCACGCCTCCTTCAAAAGCTTCCGCAATTCCGCCTTCGCGACCTTCTCCAGCGTCGAGCGCGGCATGTCCTTCACCACGCGCACCTCGTGCGGATGCTTGAAATTGGCGAGCGCGCCCTTGCAGGCGGCCATGATCGCATCGGGTAGCGCGGGCGCATCGCCGAGACTTTCCTCCGCAATCACGAAGGCGACCGGCGCTTCATCCAGCATAGGATGCGGCTTGGCGACGACGGCGACTTCGCGCACGCCCGGCACGGTCAGGATCACGCGCTCGATCTCGGAGGCCGCGACATTCTCGCCGCCGACCTTCAGCATGTCCTTGTCGCGATCGGAGAAACGGACCGAGCCGCATTCCATCAAGGTCACGCGATCACCGGTGAGGAACAGCCCCCGCTCGTCGAAGGCGTCGGCTGTCGCCTGCGCGTTGTTGATATATTCCGCGAACAGCGACAGGCCGCGCAGGCCGCGCACCTTCAGATGTCCGGTCTCGCCGGGCTGCACGGGGCGCCCGTCCTCGGTCTCGATGTGAATGCCGTATTCCGGCGCCGGCCGGCCGCAGGACAGCGGCGTATTCGGCATATGCACGTCGCCGACGATGCCATGCGTGATCGTTTCCGTCATGCCCCACCAGCCCACCGTCTTCACGCCGAAATGCGCGTCGGTCGGCGGCTCGCAGATGGCGCTGCCCCACAGGCGATAGAAATGTTCGGAGGGCTTTTCGATATCCATCAGCGCTTTCACGCAGAAGGGAATGACTGATGTCCACGTGCAGCGGTTGCGCAGCGAGATCGGCCAGAAGCGGCTCGCGGAAAAGCGCGGCATGACGACGGCGGTCGAGCCTGCCCACAATGTGGCGAGGATCGAATAGGCCTGCGCGTTGGTGTGGAATAGCGGCAGATGCACGAGATGCACGTCCTCGGCGCGCAAATCCTCGTGCACGGCGTTGACACGCGCGCCCCACAGCGCATTGGCGTGCGTCCACAAGACGCCCTTCGGCCGCGATGTCGTGCCGGACGTATATTGCACGCCCATGGGATGCAGCGGGTCGACCGCTCGACGCGGCGCGTCGCTGGCGTCCGCAAACAGCGCCTCGAAGGCATCCTTGCCCGACGAATGGCCCGACGCGGGCGCTACGCCATTATCGTGCGAGGTTACGGCGATGAACTTGAAATCCTTGCTGGCGCGATTGACGAGATCGGCGAATTTCGGCTGCGTGATCGCGGCGACCGCGCCGCAGTGCCCCGCGAAATATTGCAATTCGTCGAGCGAGGAGCGCGCGTTCGTCGTAACGGGAATGGCGCCGAGATCGGCGCAGGCGTACCAGGCGATCAGCGTCTCCACGCAATTGTCGAGATGGATCAGCACATAGTCGCGAGGTTTTATGCCGCGCTTCGACAGCCCCGCCGACAGCCGCGCCACGCGGTGGTGGAACGCGCCATAGGTCAACGTCTCGCCCGGCCCCTCGAACGGCTCCCAGATCAGGAAGGGATGATCGCGCCGCGTGCGCGCGCGGATGCGCACGAGCTCGGCGACGTCGAGGCCGTTGAAGGGGTGGAGAGGGGTGATGGTCATGCAATCTCTCGTCTGTTCATTCGACTCTTTCAGAATCCGTCATTACGAGCGAAGCGAAGCAATCCATCCCCGGGGCGCCATGCGGGGATGGATTGCTTCGTCGCCCTGCGGCTCCTCGCAATGGCGGCCAGTCCCTCATCCCCCCGCCATGCCGGCGTCGATCACCATGGTGGCGCCCGTGATCATGCGGCTCTCGTCGCTCGCCAGAAACGTTACGAGATCGGCGATTTCCTTGGTTTCGATGTAGCGGCCGAGCCGCATGCGCTGCACGAACATCTCGTGCGCGGCCTCGGGATTGGCCGGCGCCACGCCGCCTTCGAGCCCGCGCATCATGTCGCCCTGCACGGGGCCGGGATGCACGGTGTTGACGCGGATCTTGCGCGGCGCGGCTTCGATCGCGGCGACGCGCATCAGGCCGACGACCGCATGCTTGCTGGCGACATAGGCCGGCATGCCCGCCGACCCGCGCAGGCCCGCAACGGAGGAGGTGCAGACGATCGAGCCGCCGTCCTTCATGGCCGGCAGCATGTGCTTCAGCCCCAGGAACACGCCGCGAACATTGACCGCCATCACCGCGTCGAAATCCTCGTCGCGATAATCGACGGTCGGCGCCACTGCGCCGGCAATGCCCGCATTGTTGAAGAAGATGTCGACGCGCCCGAACAGTTTTTGCGCCTCGGCGGCGTAGCGCACCGTATCCTCGGCCGAGGTCACGTCGGCAGCGAGCCCGTGCGCCGAATTGCTCTTCAGTTCCGCCAGCGCCGCCTCGACGCGCGGCGCGTCACGGTCGACAATCAGCACGCGCGCGCCCTCGGCCAGAAACCGCGCCGCCGTCGCCATGCCGATATTGCCCGAACCGCCCGTGATCACGGCGGATTTTCCCGCAAGTCGCATCATGTCCTCCCCTGCGCCGTCCCGGCGACGTCTTCGTTTCCACCTTGGCGCCGATCCTGAGACGACCTAGTTCTGTTGTCCAGACGATTGCCTGCGGAGGTTCCATGCAGATCGGTATTGTCGGCCTCGGCCGCATGGGCGCCAATATCGCGCGCCGCCTGATGCGCGCGGGCCACAAGGTCGTCGGCTACAACCGCCACGACGACATCGTGCACGAACTCGCGGGCGAAGGCATGACGCCGGCGACGGGCCTCGCCGATCTCGTGCAGAAACTGACGCCGCCGCGCGTGATCTGGATGATGCTGCCGTCGGGCGCCATCACCGAACAATCCATTGAGGAAGCCGCGAACCTCGCGGCATCCGGCGACGTCATCATCGACGGCGGCAATACGTTCTGGCGCGACGACGTGCGACGCGGGAAGACGCTGGCCGCGCGCGGCATCCACTATATGGACGTCGGCACGTCGGGCGGCGTCTGGGGCCTGGAGCGCGGCTATTGCCTGATGATCGGCGGCGAGAGGCAGGTCGTCGAGCGGCTCGATCCGGTATTCGCGACGCTTGCGCCAGGCGCCGGCGATATAGACCGGACCCCCGGCCGTGCGGCGCGCAATCCTACCGCCGAGCGCGGCTATCTGCATTGCGGCCCCGTCGGCGCCGGCCATTACGTGAAGATGGTGCACAACGGTATCGAATATGGATTGATGCAGGCCTATGCCGAGGGCTTCGATCTGCTGCGCCACGCCGGCGACGACAGCCGGCCCGAAGACGAACGTTTTCCGATCGAGGTCGCCGATGTCGCGGAAGTCTGGCGGCGCGGCTCGGTGGTCACGTCATGGCTGCTCGACCTCACCGCGACCGCGCTGGCGAAAGACCCCGCGCTGGCCGCCTTCACCGGCAAGGTCGAGGATTCGGGCGAGGGTCGCTGGACCGTGCAGGAAGCCGTCGAGCAGGCGACGCCCGCGCCGGTGCTCACTGCCGCGCTCTTCGCGCGTTTTCGCTCGCGACAGGAGGCGACCTTCGGCGACAAGATTCTCTCGGCCATGCGCAAGGGGTTCGGCGGCCATGGCGAAGCGAAATAATTGGACCGCGAGCCTTCAGGCTCGCTATGGCGGATGGACCGCGAGCCTTCAACATGACTGACGCTCACGCGCGCCCGGCGCCGATCGTTTTCGTCCTGTTCGGCGCCAACGGCGATCTCACGGCCCGCCTCGTCTTTCCCGCGCTCTACAATCTCTCCGCGCAAGAGCTTCTGCCGGAATCTTTCGCCGTCGTCGCCGTCACGCGCGAAGAATATGGCGAGGCCGCGATGCGCGACCATCTGCGCGAGAGCCTCGGCAAATATTGCAAGGAAAAGTGCGACCGAACGATCGTCGACGATCTGGTGTCGCGCGTGACCGTCGCCGTCGCCGACGCCAGGGATCAAAAATCCTTCGAGGCGCTGGGCGCCCATCTCGCCGATGTCGATGCGAAGTGCGGCACGAAGGGCAATCGCATCTTCTATCTCGCCATTCCGCCGGCGGGCTTCGCGCCGACCGTGCGAGCGCTCGGCGCGGCAAAACTCACGGGACGCAACAATGGCGCGATCACGCGCGTGATCCTCGAAAAGCCATTCGGCCACGATCTGCCTTCCGCGATGAAGCTCAATGCCGAATTGCGCGAGGTGCTGGACGAGGACCAGATCTTCCGGATCGATCACTATCTCGGCAAGGAGACGGTGCAGAACATCCTGATGCTGCGTTTCGCCAACGGTCTGTTCGAGCCGATCTGGAAACGCGAGCATATCGACCACGTGCAGATCACGGTCGCCGAGACCGTGACCATAGGCCGCCGAGGCGCCTTCTACGACGCGACCGGCGCGCTGCGCGACATGGTGCCGAACCACCTCT
The DNA here is from genome assembly GCA_020442275.1 of Rhodoblastus sp. Classification (GTDB taxonomy): domain Bacteria; phylum Pseudomonadota; class Alphaproteobacteria; order Rhizobiales; family Beijerinckiaceae; genus JAJXWB01. Next base: position 20,123 of record JAGRKN010000154.1, read on the forward strand.
TCCAGTTGCTGTCGCTCGTCGCCATGGAGCCGCCGGCGCGTCTCGATGCGCAAAGCGTGCGTTCGGAAAAGGCGCGCGCGCTGGACGCGATCCGCATCGTCACGCCGCAGGAGGCTCTGCGCGATTCCGTGCGCGCGCAATATGTCGCCGGCCGCATCGGCGACGAAGTCGTGGACGATTATCGCCAGGAGAAGGATGTCGCGCCCAACAGCACGACCGAAACCTTCGCCGCGCTCAAATTGTCGATCGACAATTGGCGATGGGCCGGCGTGCCCTTCTACCTGCGCACCGGCAAGGCGCTGACGCGTCGCTACACGGAAGTCGCGATCAAGTTCCGCGAGGCGCCGATCTCCATGTTCCGGGGCATTGATCTCGACGGCCTGCGCTCGAACTATCTGGTGCTGCAGATCGCGCCCGACGAAGGGATCAGATTGCAATTCAACGCCAAGACGCCCGGCCCCAGCCTGTCGATCGCACGCGTCGCCATGGATTTCCGCTACGCCGATTTTTTCGATACGCAGCCCGCGACCGGCTACGAGACGCTTCTGTACGATTGCATGACCGGCGACGGGCTTCTGTATCAGCGCGCCGACGGCGTGGAGGCAGGTTGGCGCGCGGTCGAGCCTTTCCTCGAGGCGTGGCGCTCGGCGGGCGATCAGGGCCTCGGCCTCTATCGCGCGGGCTCGGCGGGCCCGGCGGAGGCTGACGCGCTGCTCGCGCGCGACGGACGGCGTTGGCGGACGAGCTCATGAGCGCCTCCACCGTCATCCTCCTCATGGGCGTATCCGGCTCGGGCAAGTCCACGATCGGCGCAGCTCTGTCCAAGCGGCTCGGCTGGCCCTACGCCGACGCGGATGAATTCCATCCGCCGGCCAATGTCGTGAAAATGAGCGCGGGACAGCCGCTGACCGACGAGGACCGCTGGCCCTGGCTGCAAGCCATCGCCGCCCATATCGACGCCGTGCGCGAACGAGGCGGTCACGTCATCGTTTCATGCAGCGCGCTGAAGCGCGTCTATCGTGACATTCTGATCGGCGTGCGCAAGGACGTGCGGCTGGTCCTGCTCGACGGAACGAAGGATGAGATTTTCGCGCGCATGAGCGCGCGTAAGGATCACTTCATGCCGCTCAGTCTCCTCGACAGCCAATTCGCGACACTGGAACGGCCGGGCGCGGACGAGCGCCCCCTGGTCGTTTCGATCGACGGAACGCCGGAGGAGATCGCGGCGCGCATAGAGGCCGACCTGCGCCGAGACGTTAGCACTTCGTAAACCACGAGATAAATTACATATATATCACAATATGTTAGAGCATCGGCGCCTCCAAAAACCGAACTGTCTGATTTTGATCGAACTGCCACGATCGAGATGCCCGCGCGACATGCTTGCGCGGATGCGAACGGGCCTTGGTTAGCGCTGGTAAGGAATTCGCGCGCTCCGTCGTTGATCCCTCGTTATCCGAACCTCCGCAGCATGCGTCTCGTCAGATGCGCCGGGTCGGCCAGAGCCGTGCGCATCGTCGAACAAACGAGCTTGACGATGGGGAAGTACGAAAAATTCGTACGCGATCAGGCCGGCGGAGTAGCGCTCATCTTCGCGGCGTCGGCGCCGGTGGCGGCGCTGATCGTGTTCGGAAGCCTCGACTACAGCCGGATGGTGGGCGCGCGCGCCAGGCTACAGAGCGCAACGGATTCCGCAGCGCTCGCCCTGGCGATGAACGCAACGCCGACGACGACACAGGCCATGATCGCGGCCCAGGCGGCCAGCGCGATCGCGGCGGCGGCCGGAAGCGGTTCGCCGGGCGTCGTGAGCGTGAGCCTCTCGAACAACAATACGCAGGTCTGTCTGACGACCTCCCAGCCCGTGCTGAGCATAGCGACCAGGATTGTCGGCATCGGATCGACGACCGTGCAAACGACGAGCTGCGCGACGACGAACAGCGGCATCGGCGGCGTCTTCGAGATCGCGCTGGCGCTAGACAACACCGGCTCGATGGCGAGTTCCGCAGGCGGCAGGTCCAAGCTCGACTCCGCCAAGACCGCGGCGCTTTCGCTTGTCGACCAGCTTTCGAGTTCCGGAGCGGACGCCCGGTTCTCGGTCGTGCCGTTTTCGACCTCGGTGAATGTGGGCGCCAGCTATCTCGGCGCATCGTGGCTGGATACGGCAGGCCGTTCCTCGATCCACTGGCAGGACTTCCAGCGCCCCGCGGACGCATCCTGGCTGCCGACCTCGCGGTTCGAACTGTTGACCCAGATGAACGCCGCGTGGGCCGGCTGTGTCGAAGAACGCCCGGACCCCTATCTCACGACGGACTTCCCCGCGACCCCCGCCCAGCCGGACAGCCTCTTCGTTCCCTATTTCTGGCCGGATGAAGGGGACGTGGACGGGGCTGGACTAGCCTTTCTGCCGGGCATGAACGTCGTCGGCAATGGCCGTGGCGCGAAGCTCTATTCGTCCGCCAACTGGGATCTTGGCAGCGCGAAGAACAATTACCTCTACGACTTCGGCGGCGTCTGCACGGCAAGCGCGAGCGACGCCTATGTGGTCGCCGATGTCGCGGATCTGGTGTCGCGCGGCGGCGGCTCGACCAAGCTGTGCAAGTACAAGGGCGCCTCGGGCGTCTCGTCGAAAACCTCCGCCGACGGCCCGAACAAGGGCTGCATGGACAATCCGCTCCTGCCCTTGAGCAGCAACAAGTCGGACGTCGTCTCGAAGGTCAATTCGATGAACGCCGGCGGCACGACCAACCTTCTGCCGGGTTTCATGTGGGCGTGGCGCACGGTCTCGCCGAACGGCCCGTTCACCGGCGTCTCGATGCCGAAGCCTTACGGCGCGGCCGGCAATACGAAGATCATCATCTTCATGACCGACGGCTTCAACAACTGGAGCTCCAACTCGGGCTACGCCTACAAGTCGGAATACAACGCGCTCGGCTATTATGCGAACAATCGCCTGTCAGCCTATGGCGGCGTGGCCTTCCCGCCGCCGACCGGCTCGCCCAACTACGACGGCCCGACGAATTCCAGCAACTGGCGCATGCAGATGGATTCCGCGCTTCTGGCGGCCTGCACGAACGCCAAGAACGCCGGTGTCACAATCTATACGGTCGGCTTCAGCGTGCCGAGCGATCCGATCGATACGGAAGGCCTGCAGCTTCTGTCGAAATGCGCGTCAGGCGCGGACCACGCCTACGTCGCCAGGGATTCCTCCAGCATCGTCACCGTCTTCAACACGATCGGCTCGAGCCTCAGCAAGCTGCGGCTGGTGCGCTGAGCGAGAGGGCGGCTCACGCCGCCAGCGCTGTCTCCACCAGCCGCGCCCAATAGCTCACCCCATACGGGATGGCCTTGTCGTTGAAGTCGTATTCGGGGTGATGCAGGCCGGCCGTCGCACCGTTGCCGATGCAGATGAATGCGCCCGGCCGGGCTTCCAGCATGTAGGAAAAATCCTCCGCGCCCATAACCGGCGGCACGTCGGTCATGACCTTCTCGGCGCCGACGATTTCCTGCGCGACCCTCGTGGCGAATTCCGTCTCGTCCACATGATTGAAGGTGACGGGATAGCCATCCTCGAAATCGATTTTCACCTTGCATTTGTTGAGCGAGGCGACGCCCTCCACGATCTCGTGGAAGCGCTGCTTGGCGAGCGCGCGCGTCTCCTTCTTGAGCGCGCGGATCGTGCCCGTGAGATGCGCGTTTTGCGGAATGATGTTGTTGGCCGTGCCCGCATGAAACTGCGTCACCGACACGACGACGGAATCGACGGGCCCCACATTGCGCGAGGCGATCGTCTGGAGCGCATTGACCATCTGCGCGCCGGCGACGATCGGATCGATGCAATCATGGGGTTGCGCGGCATGGCCGCCGTGACCGGTGATTTCCACTTCGAACCGGTCGGCCGATGCAAGGAACGGCCCCTGCCGGATCGCGAACATGCCGAGCGGAATGCCCGGCATATTGTGCATGCCATAGACCTGCTCGATCCCGAACCTGTCCATCACGCCGTCGTTCACCATCTCGCGGCCGCCGCCGCCGCCCTCCTCGGCTGGCTGGAAGATGACGACCACCGTGCCTGCGAAATTACGGGTCTCGGCGAGATAGCGCGCGGCGCCGAGCAGCATGGCGGTATGGCCGTCATGCCCGCAGGCGTGCATCTTGCCGGGCGTTTCGGACTTATGGGCGACGCTCGTCGCCTCCAGGATCGGCAGCGCATCCATGTCCGCGCGCAAGCCAATCGTGCGGCCGTCGCCCTTGCGCCCCTTGATGACGCCGACGACGCCCGTGCGCCCGAGGCCCGTCACGATCTCGTCGCAGCCGAACTCCTTCAGCTTCTCCTCGACGACGCCCGCCGTACGAAACACGTCGAACATGAGTTCGGGATGGCGATGCAAATCCTGTCGCCACAATGCAACTTCGTCGGAAAGTTCGGCGACGCGATTGACGATGGGCATGGCGGCTCCAAAGGTGGGCTGAGGCTTGCCGCCAGCAAAGACCCACTGCCGCCCCGCGTCAACCGCATGTGAAAACGGCCGGCGCGCTGAGCGCCGGCCGTTTGCGTCATCGGGAATCCCTAGATCAGCCGATGATCTGGACGATCCGATGCGTGTGCGGGTCGACCAGCACGATGCGGTCGTTCACGACCGTGTAGCGATAGCCTCGCACGCCATATTCGTCGGGAACCACATAATATTCGACGCCAGCGGCGGGCAGGGTCGCGCCGACGACGACGCGCTCGTCCCAGCGATAGGACGGATGGCGCTCCGCGACGACATATTCGCGGAAGCGCGGGCTCTGGTCCGCGCCGAGCAGCGCGGCTACGCCGCCCACGACACCGCCGACCGCGCCTCCAACGATTGCGCCGGGAACGCCAAGCGCCTTGTCGCCGGCGTGCGCGCCGGCAGCCGCGCCCCGGCTGACGCTGTCAGCCTTGGCCGTGAGCGGAACGAGGACGAGCGCTGAAGCCAGCGCATAGGAAAAAATCTTGCGCATCAGTATTCTCCTGATGAGATTGTTGGTTGCGGGCAGATAACGCGTCGGTCGCGACGGGGTTCCGCAAAGAGCGAAACGCAAGCGAGGCGAGATGTATATTCCCATGGCCGATGTGCCGCGCTGGTATGCCGAGCGCAACGGCGCCGAAACCGTGGCGATCGTCCATGGCGACGACGAATTGAGCTGGGGCGCGCTGGAGCGCAACGCCAACGCCCGCGCGCGCGTGATGATGGCCAAGGGCGTCAAGGCAGGCGATTTCGTCGCCGTCGGTCTGCCCAATTCCAACTCTTTCTACGAGACGACATTCGCCATCTGGAAGTGCGGCGCAACGCCCTGCTCGCTCTCCTACCGCCTGCCGCGCGGCGAAGCCTCCGCAATCCTGGAATTACTGAGACCCTCGCTCGTCGTCGGCGGCGAGGACGACTGGAACGCCCCCAATCGCCTGCCGGCGGATTTCTCGACGCAAGGTTTTGCCGACGAACCTATCGACGGCCCGATCGCACGCTACTGGAAGGCAATGACGTCGGGCGGCTCGACCGGCCGCCCCAAGGTCATCGTCGATCACCAGCCGGCCTGCGTCGATCCCAAAGTCCCGCCGCTCGTAATGCACGAGGGCGTGCGCCTGCTCAATCCAGGCCCGCTCTATCACAACGCGCCCTTCATCATCACGCACAGTTCACTGTTCGAAGGCGGGCTGCTGGTCGGCATGAAAAAATTCGACGCCGCGCAGGCGCTTCGCCTCGTCGAACGCTTTCGGCTGGAATGGGTGAATTTCGTGCCCACCATGATGAGCCGCATCTGGGCGCTGCCGAAGGAAGAGCGCGAGAAATACGACGTCGCCTCCTTGCGCGTCGTCTTCCACATGGCCGCGCCCATGCCGATGTGGCTGAAGGAGGCATGGATCGATTGGCTCGGCGCCGAGCGCATCTACGAATTGTATGGCGGCACCGAGCGGCAGGCTTCGACAATCATCCCTGGCGTGGAATGGGTGAAGCGCAAGGGCTCGGTCGGTCGCGTCGAGATCGGCGCCGCGAAAGTCGTCGACGATGAAGGACGCGAATTGCCGCCGGGCGAAACCGGCGAAATCTATCTGAAAAGCGCCGAAGGTCCGGGCACGACATACCATTACCTCGGCGCCGAACCGAAGCGCGACACCGACGGCTGGGAATCGCTCGGCGACGTCGGCCGTATCGACGAAGACGGCTACATCTGGCTCGCCGATCGCCGCACCGACATGATTTTGCGCGGCGGCGCGAATGTCTATCCGGCGGAAGTCGAGGCGGCGCTGATCGCCCATCCCGACATCGCCTCCTGCGCGGTGGTGGGATTGCCTCATCCCGATCTCGGCTCGTCGATCCACGCCGTGTTGCAGGTGCGCGATGGCGCGGACGCGGACGCGCTCGTGGCGGGCCTGCCGAAATTCCTGGGCGATCTCCTCAGCCGCCCGAAACACCCCGAGAGCTACGAGGTCACGACCGAACCCGTACGCGACGACGCCGGAAAAGTTCGCCGCACCATGTTGCGCGATGAACGCGTGCGCTGGCTGCAGGAGGGGCGGGATTTTCGGGTGATGGCGGGACGGTGAACCATTCACGAGACCACATCGCGAAGACCGTCATCGCGAGGAGCGCAGCGACGCGGCGTTCCATCCACGAATCCTTGTAGCAGCGCAGACGGCTCGCGATTTCGACGGACAGGGGATTGATTGCCGCGTCGGCCTTCCATGCCTCCTCGCAATGACGGGAAGCGCGCAGGCCAGCGAATATCACCCCCCCGCCACGCCCTGCGTATTCACATAAAGCGCGTACAGCGACTTCGACGCCGCCATGAACAGCCGGTTGCGATGGCGGCCGCCGAAGCACAGGTTGGCGCAGCGCTCGGGCAGATGGATTCGGCCTATCAGATCGCCCGATGGCGCAAACACGCTGACGCCGTCATGGCCTTCGCCCGTACCCCATCCCGCCCACAGATTGCCGTCGATATCGCAGCGAAAACCGTCCGGCGCCTGCTCGCCGTCGCCCGCGAAGAAGATGCGGCCATTCGCGAGCTTGCTTCCGTCGACGACATCGTAGACGCGGATGCGGCGCGGGCGCGTTCCGGATTCCACGATGTAGCAACGGCTCTCATCCGGCGAAAAACAGATGCCGTTCGGCTGGTCGATATCATCGACGACGACAGTCGCTTCGCCGGTCGCCGCATCGACACGATAGACATTCGTGCCGATCTCGCTCTCGGCTTTCTCGCCTTCGTAGAAGCCGCGAATGCCGAAGGTCGGATCGGTGAACCAGATCGATCCGTCGCGCGTCGTGACGACATCGTTCGGCGAGTTCAACCGCTTGCCCTGATAGGCGTCCATCACGACCGTGATCGCGCCGTCATATTCCGTGCGCGTCACGCGTCGCCCGCCGTGCTCGCAGGTGATCAATCTGCCCTGCCGATCGCGCGTATTGCCGTTGGCGTGGTTCGATGATTGACGAAAAACGGAAACCGCGCCCGTCGTCTCGTCGAAGCGCAGCATGCGATCGTTGGGAATGTCGCTCCAGATCAGCGCGCGCGCATCGCCGAACCACACCGGCCCCTCGCACCAGCGCGCGCCGGTCCAAAGACGCTCGACCGCGGAATTGAAGATCGCGTAGCGCGCGAAGGACTTGTCGATGACCTCGATCGCGGGATCGGGATAGCGGACGACAATATCGGTCAAAAGATCACTCCCCGGACCGCGAGCCCTCAGGCTCGCTCTGTATTGATGCGAGCCTGACGACTCGCGGTCCATCTATGCCGTGCGGCCGATCCGCGCGGCCACGACTCCGATCGCAGCCGCGAGCGCGCCGCCGGCGATGATGTCGGAAATCCAGTGATAGTCGGCGCCGATCAGGCCGATGATCGGCAGGGCCATGGCGACGGCGTAGAGCGCGCGCCAGCGCGGCCAGATCACCCACAGGACAGCCATGAAGGCGACAATGGTCGCGGTATGGCCAGACGGAAAGGCCGCCCAGCCCGACCCGCCGTGAAACGGAAAGAAGCCGAACACGCCATCCTTGATGAAGGACGGATTGTTGTTCGTCCATGTCTCCGGCCAGGTACGGCCGAACGCGTATTTGAGCTGGTCCTTCGCCGCGAATGTCACACACAGCGCTGCGGCCGCGCGCACGAGCGCATCGGCAGCAGGCCCGAACGGCTTGCGTCGCGCATAGAGCCACACGCCCCAGGCGATGATGAAGACGGATGCGCCCTGCACGATCTCCGAGACATAGGTCAGCTTGCGGAAATCGAGCTGGCGATGATGCAAGTTGGCGTAGACGAAACTCGCCACGGGACGGTCGATGAAGAGATAGGCAACGAAGATCGCCACAATCGCGCCGAGCGCCGAAAGCCCCCAGACGCGCGCGGTCTCCGGCGACGGCGCGAGGTCGAGAAACTGGTTGCGTTCAGGCTGTTGGTTCATGCCGGCAACGGACCAGACTTTGTCGCCGCTGGCAAGGCGCTGATCACGCCGAGGCGATCGCCTCGAGCCGCGCCGCATCCATCACGCGCACGCCATCGGGCACGATCACGATCAGCTTGTCGCGCGCCATGCGGTTGAGCGTGCGGCTCACCGTCTCGATGGTGAGGCCGAGGAAGTCGGCAATATCCTGCCGGCCCATCGGCAGGTCGATCGTCACCGACGACTTACCGGAAATCCGCGCCCAGCGTTTTTGCAGGCCGAGCAGGAAGGAGGCGAGCTTTTCTTCCGCGTCGCGTCGGCCGAGCAGCACCATCTGCTGTTGCGCGAGCGCGAGTTCGTGCGTCGCCATGTCGTGCAGGCGGCGCAGCATCTGCGGATGCTGGTCGGCATAATCGCCGAAATGATCGCGCGAAAACCGGCACACGGTCACCGCGGTCACCGCATCCGCGCAAAATCCATAGCCATCGGCCAGCGCGAGCCCGAGAAAATCGCCGGGCAAGGCGAAGCCGACAATCTGCCGCCGGCCGTCGGGCAGGAGCTTGTAGAGACGCACCACGCCATGCACGACGGTGAAGACATGGCGCACCGGCGTCTCCTGATTGAACAGGACCGCACGCGCCGGAAAATTCACGGGGTGATTGAGTTTCTGCAGTCCGACGAAGGCCTCGTCCTCGAGCGATCCGCACACGCTCAGCACGCGCGCCTCGCAGCCGCGGCACAGATCGCCGCAGTCGCAAGCGCCATGCTGACGCGTCTCGATACCGCTCAAATGGACCATGCGACTTTCCACGCCTCACACATCTGCAAATTTGCTTATGTAACCGACAAATGGCGACATTGATTTACAACAACGACCATGTCGAACGCCAGCCTTCATTTATACGGGTAGTCCCGCAATCCGCGATGGTCCGGCAAGGCGAACTAGATGTTTATGGCGAGAGGATTAACAGCGGCGGAGGCGCATCTCGCCTATCCGCTCGTCTCCTGTCGTTACCCGACGCTCAGTCTGGCGTTGTGGACCAATTATGTATCCACGGCGGAGCGCGAAAATGCGCCGCAACGCTTGATTTGTCTTGTTGATCAGCGCGATCGCCGGCATGCGATTCTCGCCTACGGCGTCGACCGCTCGCTGCCCGAACGCGCCCGGCTGCGCATCGCGCATATCGCGACATTCCAGCTGATCGGCGACGCCATTCATCGCGCGCTTCATCGCACGATCGAGGAAATCGCGACAACGCACGCCTGCCGCGAAGTCTATGTCGAAACCTGGACGGGCTGCGATGATGTGGCCAGCGTTTCCAGAACGTGCCTGAGCAGTCAGGCTGGTCGCGTGCTCACCCTCGACTCGACGATCGCGCCGACCGGCGTGTTGAACTGAGCGTCAGAGCAGCGGCGCGACCAGCGCGCCGGCGAGCGCCGCCGACAGCAGCGCGAAATCGTGGAGGCCCAGCATAAGCCGCGTCGGCGCGCCCGCGCCGTAGATCCATTGCATGAGCCCTGCATTGGCGAGCGACCAGCCGACGCCCGCGCCAGCCAGCGCAAGCCCGATCGAAGCGGCGCCCTGCCCCGCCGAGAACAGCGCCGCCGCGCCCATCAACGTGGCAAGTCCGACGACCAGGGCGATCGCCGGCGGCGGCTCGGTTCCCGTAAAACGGATGATCGCGGCCGGCGCATACATGGCGACGAGATGCCAGGCGATCACGCCGCCGACCGCCGCCGACGCCACGCCGCAGGCGACCAGCGTCGGCGAGGCGCGCGCCATCAGGAGCGTCATGACGAACCAGGCGATGGCGCCGATGATGGTGGCCGCCGCGAAGCTGGATACCGGCGGCGCGGGAAGCGGCTCGGCCCGCTGCGGCGCGAGCGCATGCGGCAGCGTCACGGCTATGATCAGCGCGATGAGATCGACGAGGCCGGCAGCGGCGAGCGTCGCGGCGTCGGCGAATGGTCCGGCCCATTCGCTGGCGAACAGCATGACGCCCGGCGCGAGCAGCGCCGCCAGCGCGCCGCCAGCGAACACCACGGCGCCGCCGCGCGCACCCTGCGCGCCAGCCGCCGCCGCATGGCGATAGAACAGCGCGAAGCCATGCGCGAGGCCGAGCCAAAGCGCCCCCACGCAGAGAGGCGCGAACAGCCCGCGCATGGCCGACCAGGCCGACAGCGCGCCGCCGGCGACGCCGAGGCTCGCGCCGAGCGAAAAGGCCGCGCGGCGCCCGAAGGCGTCGAGCAAAAAAGAGGCAGGAAAAGTGGCGAGCGCCGCGCCGAGCAACGTCAGCGCATAGGGCAGACCCGCAAGGCTCGGCCGCGGCGCGACGGCCGCCGCCGCCAACGGCAGGGCCGCGAGCACGAGCGTCTGCGCGAGAATCGCGAGCCCGAAGCCCGTCGTCAGGCGCGCCAGCGCTTCCCCGCCCTTGCCCTCCTCTCCGGGGGCGCAGACGCAGTCGAGCCGTCCGGCGCGGCCAGCGGCGGGATCGAGGTCGGCGTAGCTCATGTCTTCCTGTCGTCGACGTCGTCGTCGAACAGCACGCGCGAAGCCGCGCCATCGAGATCGTCGAACTGTCCTGATCGCAGCGACCAGACGAAGGCGACCAGCCCGACGAAGCCGAGCGTCAGCGCGATCGGCACGAGATAGATGAGCACGTTCATGCCGCCGCCCCCGCCTTGGATCGGGCGTTGTCAGGCTCGCCTGCATGCGACGGCGGCGGCGCGCGACTCTCGTCGGCTCCAATGCCGGCGCGCAGCGCATTTCCGGTGACGATGAGCGAGGAGCCCGACATGGCGAGCGCCGCGATCAGCGGCGTGACGAGGCCCGATATGGCGAGCGGCACCGCGATCGCATTGTAGACGACGGCGATCCCGAGGTTCTCGCGCATCAGCTTTCGCGCGAGGCGCGAGAGCTCCACGGCGCGCGCGACCGGCGCCAGCGCTTCGCCGAGGAACACCGCATCGGCCGAGGCCTGCGCGACATCGGCGGCGCTGACCGGCGACAACGAGGCATAGGCCGCGGCAAGCGCCGGCGCGTCGTTGAACCCGTCGCCGACCATCAATGTCTTGCGTCCCTGCGCCTTCAGCGTCTCGAGCCGCGCGACCTTGTCGGCGGGCTTGGCGCCGCCGAGATAGTCGGCGACCCCGAGCGTCTCGGCGATCGCACGCGTCGCGGCCGGAGAATCGCCAGAAATGATCTCGATTGCATAGCCGCGCGCTCTCAACGCGGCGACCGTCTCGACAGCGTCCGCGCGAAGCGTCTGGCGCACGCGGAACACCGCCGTCTCGTCCCCATGCCGGTAGAAAATCGCGGACGAGCCTTCGTCCGACGCCGGCGCGACCGCGGATCCGTCGAGGCCGCAGAAGGCCGCGCTGCCGAGCCGTATCTCGACGCCATCGACGAGCGCGCTGACGCCCGCGCCCGCCTCCTCGCGAGCGCCGTCGAAGGGCGCGCCCATCGGACGTTCCTGGGCCAGAGCGCGGGCGAGCGGATGACGGCTCGAACGCGCGAGCCGCGCCGCGCGTTCGATCAGATCGTCGGAAAAGGCGCGCGCATTGACGATGCGGGGTTCTGGCAGCGTCAGCGTGCCGGTCTTGTCGAAGACGATCGTGTCGGCTTCCGCGAAACGCTCGATCGCCTGACCGCCGTTGAGCAACACTCCCGAACGGAACAGCGCGCCGCTCGCCGTCACGTGCACGGCGGGCACCGCCAGCGCCAGCGCGCAAGGACAGGTGATGATGAGCACGGCGATCGCCGTGACGATGGCGTCATGCGCGCTGGCGCCGGCGACCAGCCAGCCAATCAGCGTGGCGGCCGCCGTCAGGTGGACCACAGGGGCATAGATGCGCGACGCGCGTTCCGCGAGACCGACGAAATGCGAGCGCGCGCTCGCGGCGTTTTCGAGCAGCCGCTCGATCTCGTCGAGAAAGCCGCCAGATCCCACCGCCCGCGCGCGAATGTTGAGCGCCCCGGAAAAATTCAGCGTGCCGGAAAAGAC
>JAGRKN010000154.1:32627-36501 GCA_020442275.1 Rhodoblastus sp.
TCGACAGGGATGCGCTCGCCCGGCCGCACCAGAACGATATCGCCCGCCGCGATCCGCGCGGTCGGAACCTGCGTCATCGAACCGTCCGCATTGACGCGCGTGGCGAGCGGCGAGCGCAACGCGGCGATATTGCCGGCGACAGCGCGCGTGCGCTGGCGCATCGTCTGTTCGAGGTAGCGCCCGATCAACAGGAAGAAGATGAGCATCAACGCGGAGTCGAAATAGGCTTCCGGCCGATGGTTGGCCGTCTCGACCACGCTCATGCCAAGCGCCAGCAAAATGCCGAGAGAAATCGGCACGTCCATGTTGAGCGCGCGCCGCTTCAGCGCGCCCAGAGCGCTCGTGAAGAACGGACGCCCGGAAAAGGCCGCCGCCGGCAGTGCGATCAGCGCCGACAGCCAATGGAACATGTCGCGCGTCTCGGGCGTGATGTCGGAGGCGTTGCCGGCCCACACCGACACGGACAACAGCATCACGTTCATCGCGGCGAAGCCCGCGACCGCCAGGCAACGCAGCAGAAATTTCGCATGCTCGGCGTCACGCGATTCGGCTTCGGCGAGCTCGAAGGGATGGGCGACATAGCCCATACGCCGCAACTGCTCGACGGCGAGCGCGGGGTCGAGCGCCTCGTCCTTCCAGCCGAGCGCGAGACGCGAGTTGGAATAGTTCACCCGCGCCTTCTCGACGCCGGGAATTTTCTTCATCGCCTGTTCGATCTCGACGATGCATGCAGCGCAGGTCATGCCGTCGATGGCGAAGTCGATCCCGCGCGCGCCGTCGTCGGTCTGACGCACGAAGCCGGAGAGATCGATGTCCATCAGCATGGCTGCGGTTCAGTGCAGGGTGATGCGGTTGTGCGACTGGAAAAGAGTCTTGCCGTCGCGCGCTGCGGTCAATTCGAGATCCCAGGCGCCGGCCTGCGCGGGCGCCTCGCCGCGATAGACGCCGGGCGCGGCCTCGGTGAGCTCGAGCGGATGGTCGCGCTTGACGTCGGCCGGCGCCGCCAGCAGCGCGTGCACCTTCAGGCCCGTCAGCGTCGCGCCGGAAGCATCGTGCGCCGTCACCTCGATCCGCGCTTTCCCATTGTCGTGCGTCACGCGGCCATCGACCTTCCAGCCGCGCGCTTCCTGCTCGCGCGCCTCGCGGATCGCCGCATTGTAGGCAAGGCCCTTTTCGTAGGGATGCGCGGTCACCTCGCCGCTGTGCGTTTTCAGCGCATAGCGGATCATCACGAAATTGACGCTCGCGACGATGCCGAAAAAGGCGACGAGAATGGCCAGCACATGGAAGCCGGTCAGCTTGAAGCCTTCGTCTCGCGCGCGCCGCGCCCGCGTTTCCGCGTCTGGCAAAACAGTCGGCATGTATCCGTCCTTACGCTTGTCAGGGCGCCCGGAAGAAATCCTTCGCGGTCGCGACCGTCTTTCCGGTCTCGTCGGTCACCACGAAGCGCAGGGGCGTGGAATTTCCCTGCGGCTTCGCCGTTCCGCTGAACACCAATAGACGCGTTTCGCGCGTCTGATCTGGACCTATATCAAGGTCCTCGCGCCCGCTCGTATTCTTGTCCTCGCCGATCACCTCGAAGCGCGAGCCGGGCAGGCCCTCGACTTTGAGGATGAAGTGGCGCGATTTCGGCGCCATGTTGGCAAAACGCACGGTGTAGCCATTGCGGATTTCGCCGGTCGACAGGGTCACAAACAGCGGGTTGCGGTCGTGGATGACCGCGAGACTCGCATCCGCGCGCGTCAGGAGCTTGCCCGCCATCAGGCCGCCGATGCCGAGGATCAGCACCGTGTAGAGCACCGTTCTCACGCGAACCGGCTTGAAGACATTCTGCATGCCCGCTTGCCTGCGCTGAATGTTTACATCGGTATCATAAGCAATCAAGCGCTCGGGCCGCCCGATCTTGCGCATCACGTTGTCGCAGGCGTCGATGCACAGGCCGCACTGGATGCAGCCCATGTTGAGACCGCCGCGAATGTCGACCCCGGTCGGGCAGACGGCGACGCACTGGCCGCAGTCCACGCAATCGCCGGCGGGCCCGCCGAGCGAGCGCGCCGCCTTGGCCTTCTTGACCGACATGCGCGGCTCGCCGCGGTCGTAGCGATAGGTGACGTTGAGCGCGTTCTCGTCGGTGAGCGCGGCCTGGATGCGCGGCCACGGACACATGTAGAGGCAGACCTGCTCGCGCATGAAGCCGGCGAGAATGTAGGTGGTGCCGGTCAGGATCGCGATCCAGATGTAGGCGATGGCCGGCGCGTGGAAAGTCGCGAGCTGACGCACCAGCGTGGGGGCGTCGTTGAAATAGAGAACCCAGGCGCCGCCGGTCCACCAGGCGATGGCGAGCCACAGCGAATGTTTGACGATCTTTTCGGCCACGCGCTGGACGTTCCAAGGGCCGGCGTCCTTGCGCATACGCTCGCGGCGGTCGCCTTCGGCGAGACGTTCGATGGCGAGAAAGAGATCGGTCCAGACCGTTTGCGGGCAGAGATAGCCGCACCACACGCGGCCGGCGAGCGCGTTCATCAGGAACAGGCCGAGCGCCGCCAGGATCATCAGGCCGGTGATGTAGTAGACTTCCTGCGGCCAGATTTCGATGAAGAAGAAATAGAACCTGTTGTGCTCGAGATCGACGAGCACCGCCTGGTTCGGCGCGTCCGGTCCGCGATCCCAGCGAACGAACGGCAGAAGATAGTAGATGCCGAGCGTGACGGCGAGAATGATCCACTTGATCCGCCGGAACGTGCCGCTCACGCTCTGCGGATAAATCTGCCTGCGCGCTTCATACAGCGCGCCGTCTTCCGCGGGCGCGGCGCCCCCAGAAACGAGTGTGGCCGGGGAGACGCTCTCCCCGGCCTGCTTTTCGTCAATTCTTACGTCCAACTATTTGCCCCCACCGAGGCTGTGCACGTAGACAGTCAACGCCTTGATCGTGGTCGGATCGAGGCGGTCGCCCCAGGCCGGCATCTGGCCGCCGCCGCCGACCGCGATGCGATTTTCGATCGCGGCGGTCGAGTTGCCGTAGAGCCAGATCTTGTCGGTCAGGTTCGGCGCGCCGAGTTCCTGATTGCCCTTGCCGTCGTCGCCATGGCAGGCCGCGCAATTGTCCGCGAAGACCTTCTTGCCCTTGGCGAGATCGGCGCCGCCCTCGTTCGACAGACCGGAGAGCGAGCGCACATATTGCGCGACGTTCTTGATCTCGTCTGCCTTGAGCGTGCCATCCTTGCCGAAGGCCGGCATGGCGCCCGAACGCGTGTCCTTGTCGGCGTCCCAGCGGATGCCGTGCTGGAGCGTCGTCTGGATGTCGGCGAGCTTGCCGCCCCACAGCCATTCGTCGTCGTTCAGGTTGGGATAGCCGACAGCGCCCTGCGCGCCCGCGCCGTGGCACGGAGCGCAATTGTTGGCGAAGGCGGCCGCGCCCTGGGCGCGGGCGATCGACAGCAGCTCGGGGTTCTTCTCGATGTCCTCGAGCTTGGCCGCCGAGAGCTTGGCCTCGCCCGCCGCGCGCATCGTCTTCAGTTCCTGAAGATCCTGCACGACCGCGGTGCGCGAATTCCAGCCCCATACGCCGGCGGTCCAGCCCGTGATTCCCGGCCAGGCCGGGTACACGATCCAGTAGGCGACCGACCAGATGATGCAGAGGTAGAAGGTCCACAGCCACCAGCGCGGCAGCGGCGTATTCAGTTCCGCGATACCGTCCCACTCGTGGCCGGTCGTCGGAGTGCCCGTACGGGCGTCGACCCTTGGGTCAGATGCATTGGCCATGTTCATCAATCCTCGATGAGCGGTATCTGGGAGGCCTCCTCGAAGCTTTTCTGCTTCGAGGGCCAGAGCGCATAGGCAAGCGCCATGAAGAAAATCGCGATGAAGTAGAACA
>JAGRKN010000155.1 GCA_020442275.1 Rhodoblastus sp.
CCGTGGCCGGCCTGCCGCCCTTCGCCATCGACCCGATCGTCGACCTGCCGTTCAAGATCGCGCCGACCGACAAGGTGGCGACCGGCGGCTCGTGTTTCGCCCAGCATCTGGCCAAGCGCCTGCAGCTCAGCGGCTTCCACTACTACCAGGTGGAGACGCCGCCGGAGGGCATGGATGCGGCGCAGGCCGAACATCTGCAATACGGCGTCTATTCCGCGCGCTACGGCAATATCTACACGACGCGCCAGCTGCTCCAGCTATTCGACCGCGCTTTCGGCCTGTTCAAACCGGAGCTGGACGTGTGGACCCGCAAGGACGGGCGCTTCGTCGATCCCTTCCGGCCGCGCGTCAATCCGGACGGCTACGCGACGGCGGACGAGGTGCGCGCCGAGCGCGAGAAACACCTCGCGCTGGTGCGAAAAATGTTCCAGACGCTGGACGTCTTCCTGTTCACCTTCGGCCTGACGGAGGCCTGGGTCCACAAGTCCGACGGCGCGGTTCTGCAGATCGCGCCGGGCGTCGACGGCGGCGAATACGATCCGGACAAATACGTTTTCTGGAATTCGCGCGTGTCGGAAGTTTCGGGCGATTTTCTCGCCTTCGTCGATAAGCTGCACGCCATCAATCCGAAGGCGCGAATCATCACGTCGGTATCGCCGGTGCCAATCGCGGCGACGCAGGTTCCCCGCCACGTGCTGGTGTCGAACTCGGCGTCCAAGTCGATTCTTCGCGTGGCCGCCGACGAAGTGTCGTCGGCGCGGCAGAACATCGCCTACTTCCCGTCCTACGATGTCGTGACTTTTGGGCCGAACGCGGCGAAATTCTATGCCGAATCGATGCGGCAGCTGACGCCGGTCGGGGTCAGCGCGGTCATGCGCATCTTCTTCGACCATTTCGCCGAAGGCGGAAAGGCGTCGAGCCCGGTCAAGCATCTCAAGGTCGACGTCGCTCGCGAAAGCGCGGAAGCGGCCAAGATCATCTGCGACGAGGAAGCGATAGAGGCGGCGTGAGCCGCCGCGTCTGGAGACTTGCTGGCGGCGTGAGCGCCGGCTCGGTTTCTGGACCGATTGTTCTCTAAAAAGAACATTCTGGTTGACATTCCGAACGACGCTATGGCCAATGATCCCGGCGCGGCGCATAACGACCGGGAGGCCGCAATGAACATGGCAGCGGCGTCGACCGGGCCTCAGGGCGACTGGAATCCGGCCCTCTATCTGAAATTCGAAGGCGAGCGGGCGCGGGCGGCGCGCGACCTGCTGTCGCAGGTTCCGCTCGCCGCACCCTCTTTTGGATACGACCTCGGCTGCGGACCCGGCAATTCGACCGATCTGCTGCAAAAGCATTTTCCGTCGATCGAGCTGATCGGCCTCGACACGTCCGAGGCAATGCTGGCGCATGCGCGAACACGCGTGCCTGACGCGCATTTTCTCCATGAGAGCGTCGACGA
Source organism: Rhodoblastus sp. (assembly GCA_020442275.1). GTDB lineage: Bacteria > Pseudomonadota > Alphaproteobacteria > Rhizobiales > Beijerinckiaceae > JAJXWB01. The sequence goes on from JAGRKN010000155.1 coordinate 1,448, forward strand.
TTTTCATCCAGATCACGCGCCGGACCTGATCTTCGCCAATTCGGTGCTGCAATTCACGCCGGACCACGAGGAGCTGTTTCCGCGCCTCATGTCCTTCCTGCCGCAGGGTGGGTGCCTGGCGGTGCAGATGCCGGATTCCGCGCGCGAGGCGGCACATGCGCTGATGCGCATGATCGCGGTGGACGGCCCTTGGCGCGACCGGCTGATGCCGGTCGTGAAATCGCGCGCGGTGATCTCGGACGCGCAGGACTATTACGACTGGCTGAGCCCGCATTGCGCGCGCCTGGAATTATGGCGCACGACCTACGTTTACAGGCTCGATGGCGCGCAGGGCGTGGTCGACTGGTTCGCGGGTTCGGCGCTCAGGCCGTTCCTCAATCCGCTGACCGACAAGGAGCGCGAGACCTTTCTCGCCGCCTACCGGCGCGAGATCATCAAGGAATATGTCCCGCGCGCCGACGGCATGATCCTCTTGCCCTATCCACGCCTGTTCATCGTCGCCGTCCGGTAGGGCGGCGCTGGAAACGCTGGATTTCGGCGCTATATGCGACCGTATACGCGGGGCGCAGCGAGGGAGGAGCCGATGCCGGCCACCAACGAAAAGCCTGTCGTCAACAGGCTCGATTTCATCACACTCTTGCTCGGCGCCGCGTTCGTCGCTGCGCCGTGGGTCTTGGGTTATCACGCCAACGAACGTGCGGCGGCCACGAGTATCGTCGCGGGACTCGCGATCGTCGGTTGCGCCGTGGTCGCGCTCGCCGAACTGCCGCATCTCTTCGAGGAAGTGGATGTCGTGCTCGGCGTCCTCGCCGCGGCCGCGCCATGGATCGTCGGTTTCGTCCAGATTCCACATGCCGCGATCGCGCATGTCGTGCTCGGTCTTGGCGTTGCCGCGCTGTCGCTCGGCGAATTGTGGTGGGAGCGCAGCCACAGCGGACAGGCCGGCGCGTAACCGGCGCGGATTTGTCGCCAACGTTCAGATTCTGCTCATGCTTTGAGCGCGCATGGCGCTGGACGAAACCCTCGCGCTCTTGCTAGCCTCCCTGCGTCGACGTGACGCGGACCATGAGCCGCACAGAAATACGCGACCGGAAACTGGGAGGTTCTTGATGGTCGATCACGAGCAGAACGACGGCGGTCTCTGCGCGCGCAACCGGTGCAATTTCATCATTCTGGCGCTTGGCCTCGCGCTCGTCGCCGCGCCCGCGCCGATGGGCTATTCTTCTCATGCGACGGCGGCGACGGCCAGCATGGTCGCGGGACTTGCGCTGTGGGCCTGTTCGCTGGCGGCGATGCTTGGCCTCGGACGGATCGCGCTGGGGGCCTGCGCTATCTGCGGCCTGACGACGGCGGCCGCGCCCTGGATGCTCGGCTTCGCCAACGTGCAGAATGCGGCTTTCGTGTACGGCGCGGCCGGCTCCGCGGTGGCGGTGGTGTCGCTCGCCGCCCTCATCATGTCGACAGCGCGCGCGAGCATTCCCGTTCGCGCCTGAAGCGGATCATCCAGATCGCAATTTCGATGAGGCGGAGCTTCGTTCCGTCTCAGGCGGCGTGCGAGCCTTCCTCGCCGACCATCTTGTCCTCGTCGCCTTCGTCGAGGCCGTATTCCTTCATCTTGCGATAAAGCGTCGAACGGCCGATGCCGAGCCGGCGCGCCATTTCCGACATCTGGCCGCGATAGTGGGCGAGCGCGAACCTGATCGCCTCGGCCTCGAGATCTTCGAGCTTGCGCACCTCGCCGTGTTCGTCGAGCATCTTGCGGGTGTTGGGATCGCGCACTTCGACGCGCACGATCTCGCGCTCGACGCGCATGGCGGCGGGCTGCTGCGCCGGCGCAACCGGCACGCGCACGTCGAAGCCGTCGACCTGGGCCGCGATCTGCGGGAATTCTGCGACCGTCAGTTCGTCGCCGTCGGCGAGCACGACCGCGCGGAACAGGGCGTTCTCGAGCTGGCGGACGTTGCCCGGCCAATCGTAGGCCGACAGCAGAGAGAGCGTCTCGGCGGTGAGGCCGCGAATCTTCTTCCCCTCTTCCGCCGCGAACCGTGCGCAGAAGCGGCGCGATAATTCGCCGATGTCGCCTTTGCGCGCGCGCAGCGGCGGGATGGTGATGGGGAAGACGTTGAGGCGGTAGTAGAGGTCCTCGCGAAATTTTCCCGCCTTCACGAGTTCGATGAGGTTCTGGTTGGTCGCCGAGATCAGCCTGATGTCGACGCGCACGGGACGCTTGGCGCCCACGGGGTCGATCTCGCCTTCCTGCAGAGCGCGCAGCAGTTTCACCTGCGCCTCGAGCGGCAGTTCGCCGACTTCATCGAGGAAGAGCGTGCCGCCGTGGGCTTCCTGGAACTTGCCGACATGCTTGTCGGTCGCCCCGGTGAACGCGCCCTTCTCGTGCCCGAACAGAATGGATTCGATGAGGTTCTCGGGCAGGGCGCCGCAGTTGACGGTCACGAAGGGCTTGCCCTTGCGATCGGAGCCGCCCTGCACGGCGCGGGCGACCAGTTCCTTGCCGACGCCCGATTCGCCTTCTAGCAGCACGGGGATCGTGGACTTCGCGGCGCGCTCGCCGAGCCGCACGATGCGCGCCATCTCGTCGCCGGAGAAGACGAGGTCCTTGAATGTCAGCGTACCCGTCGCGCGGCGGTTGATCCGACGGATCTCTTCTTCGAGCGCATCAGCGCGCAAAGCGTTCTTGATCGAGAATTGCAGGCGCTCGGCGCCGACAGGCTTGACCACGAAATCATAGGCGCCGGCGCGCATGGCGGAGATGACCGCCTCGATTGAGCCGTGCGCGGTCTGCACGATGACGGGGGCGCCGATCTTGCGTTCGCGCATCTTGGCGAGCACGCCCATGCCATCGAGATCGGGCATGACGAGATCGAGAATCAGCAGGTCGATCGCCGGGCCTTCCGGCCGTTCGAGTCGCGCGAGGGCCTGATCTCCACTTTCGACCGTCTCGGCCTCGTAGCCAAAGCGCCGGATCATGGCTTCGAGAAGCCGACGCTGAACGGGATCGTCGTCGGCAATCAGTATGGTCGAAATCATCAAGTCCTCTTGGGCGCTAGCCGGTCGCCTTCTCGGAGGGGATGCTCGACGAATAGGGTAAATGCCCGCTTAATGAGCGTCGCCGGATTGTCGCTTATCGGCACAATTGCCCGCGCCGTGGGCGTTTGCGGAGGGCGCCGCGCACGGCGAGGGCGCGAAAGCGCAGGCGACGCCCTATATTGAACGGACGCTGATTCTCCACGGACCGACCATGACCGCAACCGCCAACCTCGGGACGCTGCCCGAATGGAACCTCGCCGATCTCTATAGTGGGCTCGACAGCCCGCAATTCGCGGCCGACCTGAAGCGCGCCGAGGCCGAATGCCGCGCCTTCGCCGAGAAATGGCGCGGCAAGCTGGCGGAGGCCGCAAGAGGCGAAAAGGCGAGCGCGCGGCTGGCCGAGGCCGTGCGCGAATTCGAGACGTTGCAAGACCTGCTCGGGCGAATCATGAGCTACGCCGGGCTCGTCTATGCGGGAAACACGACCGACCCGGTCTGCGCGAAATTCTATGGCGACGCGCAGGAGAAGGTGACGGCCTATTCGACCGATCTCCTGTTCTTCCAGCTCGAACTCAATCGGCTGGACGACGATGCGCTCGAAAAGGCGATGGCCTCCGGCCCGCTCGTGCACTGGAAGCCCTGGCTGATCGATATACGCAAGGAGAAGCCGCACGAACTCGACGATCAGCTCGAAAAGCTGTTCCACGAAAAATCCGTGACCGGCCACGGCGCCTGGAACCGGCTGTTCGACGAGACGATCGCAAGCCTGCGCTTTGCGGTCGACGGCAAGGAGCAGACGCTCGAGCCGACGCTGTCGATGATGCAGGATCCGAGCGAAGAGGTTCGCCACAAGGCGTCCGACGCGATCGCGGCGACGCTGAAGGCCAATCTGCGCACGTTCGCGCTCGTCACCAATACGCTCGCGAAGGACAAGGAGATTTCCGACCGCTGGCGCAAGTTCGGCGATGTCGCGGATTCGCGTCATCTCGCCAATCGCGTCGAGCGTGAAGTGGTGGACGCGCTGGTCGCAGCGGTGCGCGCGGCCTATCCGCGCCTGTCGCATCGCTACTATCGGCTGAAGGCGAAGTGGTTCGGCAAGGACGCGCTGAACCATTGGGATCGCAACGCCCCGCTACCGCAGGCGCCGCAGCGCATCTACTCCTGGACCGATGCGCGCGAGACCGTGCTGTCCGCTTACGCCGGCTTCGCGCCAGAGATGGCTGATATCGCGCAGCGCTTTTTCGACGAGCGCTGGATCGACGCGCCGGTGCGCGCCGGCAAGGCGCCGGGCGCCTTCGCGCATCCGACGGTGCCCTCCGCGCATCCCTATGTGCTGCTCAATTATCAGGGCAAGCCGCGCGACGTGATGACGCTCGCCCACGAGCTCGGCCACGGCGTGCATCAGGTTCTCGCCGCAGGGCAGGGCGCCTTGATGGCGCAGACGCCGCTCACGCTGGCCGAGACCGCGAGCGTGTTCGGCGAGATGCTGACGTTTCGCGCGCTGCTCGCCAAGACGACCGATGTCGCGCAGCGCCGCGCGCTGCTGGCCTCCAAGGTCGAGGACATGATCAACACGGTCGTGCGCCAGATCGCCTTCTACACCTTCGAGCGGGAGGTCCATACGCGCCGCCGCGAGGGCGAGCTGACGGCGGACCAGTTATGCGAAGTGTGGATGGGCGTGCAGTGCGAGAGCCTGGGGCCGGCCATCAAACTGCAGCCGGGCTACGAGACTTTTTGGGCCTACATCCCGCACTTCGTCCACTCGCCCTTCTACGTCTACGCCTATGCCTTCGGCGATTGCCTGGTGAATTCGCTCTACGGCGTCTACCGCCGCGCCGAGCACGGCTTCGTCGAACGCTATTTCGACATGCTGAAGGCGGGCGGCGCGAAGCACCATTCCGAATTGCTGGCGCCGTTCGGGCTCGATGCGACGGACCCGGCGTTCTGGAATATCGGGCTGGGGATGATCGAGGAGCTGATTGTCGAGCTGGAGGGGATGGAGGGGTGAGCTAACAAGTTTGCCCTTCGTCACTACCCTTCGGGCGTCTCAGGTCATGTTTCGACGGACGAAATATTCATCCTGATCCACATGTCGTAGGCATCCTCATCCCATTCTCCCGCCGCCAGCCGCAGCATCGTCATCAGCGCGTCCTCGTCGCTCGCGGCCAGCACATATCCATTGTCCATCAGGAATAACTCCATCGCGACGAAAGCCGTGCGCTTGTTGCCGTCGATGAAGGGATGGTTCTTGGCGATGCCGAAGGCATAGGCCGCCGCCAGCGCCGCCGCGTCGGCGTTCGGGTTGTACGCGGCGAGATTTTCGGGGCGCGCCAGCGCGTATTCCAGCAGGCCTTCGTCGCGCAGGCCGACGCCCCCGCCGTGCTGGGCGAGTTGCTCTTCGTGCACGGCGAGGATGATCGCGCGATCGAGAAAGCGCCACTCCGCCATGGCGGTTACTTGGCGAGTTCGCGCAAGACGTTGTGGCGCTTCTTCATGATCTCGCGTGCGAGCCTCATGCGGCGCTCGAAATCCGGGTCGGTTTTGGTGACGCGATAGCCGTCGGGCGATTTGGTGAGATAGAGCTTGTCGCCCTTGTCGACGTCGAGTTCGGCCAGAACTTCGCGCGGCAGGACGACGCCGAGCGAGTTGCCAACCTGCGTCACCTTCAGTGTCGCGAATCCGGGCTTGGACGAAGCATTCATTGAGCCAGTTCCGTTATTACAAGTGTTATAATAGCATGATCTTGTCCGACGACAAGGTGAAATGGCGCTGCACACTCCTTAGATTGCCCCCATGACCGACCGCGAAGCCAATCGATTTTCCGCCCGCGCCGCCCGCTATGCCAAGGTCGGCGCCAATGTCGGCGGGGTCGCCGCGCGGTTCGCCGCGCAGCAGCTGACGGGCGGGCGCACGTCGGGACGGGACGCCAGCAATGCGGCTGTTCTCGCCAAGGCGCTGGGTGGGCTCAAGGGGCCGTTGATGAAGGTCGCGCAGCTGATGGCGACCATTCCCGACCTGTTGCCGCCCGAATATGCGGATGAATTGTCGAAACTGCAGTCGGACGCGCCGCCGATGGGCGCGGCTTTCGTCAAACGCCGCATGCAGGCGGAACTCGGGCCGGACTGGCAGAAAAGGTTCAAGTCCTTCGACCTGAAGCCTGCCGCGGCGGCCTCGCTCGGCCAGGTGCATCGCGCCGTCGCGCTCGACGGCGAGAGCCTCGCCTGCAAGCTGCAATATCCCGACATGAAATCGGCGGTCGAGGCCGATCTCGCCCAACTCGACATTCTCTTCGCAATCCACCGGCGGTTCGAGCCCGTCATCGACACCACCGAGGCCGCCAAGGAAATCGGCGCGCGGGTGCGCGAGGAGCTGGATTACACACGCGAGGCCAAGAACGCCGCGCTCTATGGGCATATGCTGGCGAGCGCTGCGGACGTGCGAACTCCAAGAGTGCGTGCGGAGCTGTCGACAGAACGCCTGCTGACCATGGACTGGCTCGACGGTGAGAAACTGCTGACCTTCAAGACCGCGCCGCTCGAGGTCCGCAACCGCATCGGCGCGGCCATGTTCACCGCCTGGTGGCTGCCGTTCTCGCGCTTCGGCGT
>JAGRKN010000156.1:0-3497 GCA_020442275.1 Rhodoblastus sp.
GTCCAAGAACGGCGGCGCGCTCGTGTTGATGGGCGACGACCATACGGCGGAATCCTCCACCACCGCGCACCAATCCGATTTCCATCTCGTCGACGTCATGATGCCGATCATGGCGCCGGCCGGCGTGCAGGAAATCCTCGACTACGGCATCTACGGCTTCGCGCTGTCGCGCTATGCGAGCGTCTGGGTCGGGATCAAGTGCCTCAAGGACACCATCGAATCGACCTCTTCCGTGGATGGTTCGATCGACCGCGTCGAGATCGTCACGCCCTCCGATTTCAAGCCGCCGCTCGGCGGCCTCGGCATTCGCCCGCGCGACGGCATTCTCGATCAGGAGGCCCGCCTGCAGGAATACAAGCGCGACGCCATTCTCGCCTTCCTGCGCGCCAACAAGGTCAATCGCATCGTCACCTCGGGCGGTCCCAACGCGAAGATCGGCATCATCACCTCCGGCAAGTCCTATCTCGACGTGCGCCAGGCCTTCGACGATCTCGGCATCGACGAAGTGAAGGCCAACGATCTCGGCGTGCGCCTCTACAAGCTCGGCTGCGTCTGGCCGATCGAGCCTGAGGGCCTGAAGGAATTCGCCGAAGGCCTCGACATGATTGTCGTCGTCGAGGAGAAGCGCTCGCTGATCGAAGTGCAGGTGCGCGAGGAACTCTACGGCGTCGCCAATCCGCCGATCGTCGTCGGCAAGAAGGATGAAAAGAGCGACTGGCTCTTCCCCGTCAAGGGCGCGCTCGACACCAACGAAATCGCCATCGCCATCGCCGAGCGCATCCTGCGCTTCAAGGCCGATCCGAAGGTCGAGCAGAAGTTGCGCTCACTGCAGCAGGCGCAGGCCATGCTCGCCGACACCAAGGACGCTTCCTTCCGCATTCCTTACTTTTGCTCGGGCTGCCCGCACAACACGTCGACCCGCGTGCCGCAGGGCATGCGCGCCTACGCCGGCATCGGCTGCCATTTCATGGCGCAATGGATGGACCGTTCGACCGAGGGCTTCACCCATATGGGCGGCGAGGGCGCGAACTGGATCGGCGAAGCGCCCTTCTCGAAGCGCAAGCACATCTTCCAGAATCTCGGCGACGGCACCTACAATCACTCGGGCGTGCTGGCGATCCGCTGGGCGGTCGATAGCAAGACAAACATTACGTACAAGATCCTGTTCAACGACGCCGTCGCCATGACCGGCGGCCAGCGCCACGAGGGCGGCCTGACCGTCGACATGATCGCGCGACAGGTAGCGGCCGAAGGCGTCAAGAAGATCGCGCTCGTCACCGACGAGCCCTACAAATATCCGTCCGGATCGTATTGGCCCGCGGGCCTCACCATCCATCCGCGCGAAGACCTCGACCGCGTGCAGCGCGATCTATCCGAGATCGAAGGCGTGACGGTCCTGCTCTACGATCAGACCTGCGCGGCCGAAAAACGCCGCCGCCGCAAGCGCGGCACGTTTCCCGATCCCGACCAGCGCGTCATCATCAACGAGCTCGTCTGCGAGGGTTGCGGCGATTGCGGCGTGAAGTCGAATTGCGTCTCCGTGCAACCTCTGGAGACCGAGTTCGGTCGCAAGCGCAAGATCGACCAGTCCTCGTGCAACAAGGACTTTTCCTGCGTCAACGGTTTTTGCCCGTCCTTCGTGACCGTGCACGGCGCCAAGCCCCGCAAGGCGAAGCCGCGCGACATGCAATCGTCCACGGCGCTCGCGACGCCGCCGCAGCCGAAACTGCCCGCCATCGGCGCGCAGCCCTATTCGATCCTGATCTCGGGCGTCGGCGGCACTGGCGTCGTCACCATCTCCGCCATCCTTGGCATGGCCGCGCATCTCGAAGGCAAGGGCGTCGGCGTGATCGACATGGCCGGCCTCGCCCAAAAGGGCGGCGCGGTCTATTGCCACGTCAAGATCGCCAACAGACCCGAAGAGGTGCACGCCATCCGCGTCGCCGCAGGCGAGGCCGATCTCGCGCTCGGATGCGATCTCGTCGTCGCCGGCACGAAGAAGGTCTTGTCCGCCATCAACAAGGGCGAGACCGGCGTTTTCGTGAATTCGGCGGAAGTCTATCCCGGCGAGATCACCCGCATCGCCGATTTCTCGCTGCCCGGCGAGCGCGTGAAGGCCGCGATCCGCGACGCCGCCGGCGAGAACTACGGGTTCGTCGACGCCTCCGCCACGGCGACAGCCCTGCTCGGCAATTCCATCGGCGCCAACATGTTCATGCTGGGCTTCGCCTGGCAGCGCGGTTTCGTGCCGCTGAGTGAGACCTCGATTCTGGAAGCCATCCGCCTCAACGGCGAGGCGGTCGCGATGAACACCGAGGCTTTCCATTGGGGCCGCCGCGCCGCCGCCGACCCCAAGGGGTTCGAAGCCTTCGTCGCGCCGCTCACCAAGCCGACGGAATCGCGCGAGATGTCCAAATCGCTCGACGAGATCATCGAGCGCCGCGTGAAATATCTGACGGCCTACCAGAACTCGGATTACGCAGCACGCTACAAGAAGCGCGTCGAGAAGGCGCTCGCCATCGAACATGCGAAGACGCTGGGCAAGACGGATTATGCGGCGGCGGTTGCGCGCTACCTCTTCAAGCTGATGGCGATCAAGGACGAATACGAGGTCGCGCGCCTCTATTCCGACGGCTCGTTCCGCCGCCAGCTCGACGCCACCTTCGAGAATGTCGGCAAGCTCGAATTCCATCTGGCGCCCCCGATCCTCGGCAAGAAGGATGCGAACGGCGTCGCGACCAAGACGACCTTCGGGCCGTGGATGATGAGCGCCTACCGCGTGCTTGCAGGCTTGAAATTCCTGCGTGGCGGCGCGCTCGATATTTTCGGCAAGACCGCCGAACGCAAACGGGAGCGTCAGCTGCTCGCCGATTACGAAAAGCTGCTCGACGAACTCGAAGCCGGCATGACCGAGACCTCGCATGCGCTCGCCGTGCAACTGGCGTCGATCCCGGAAAAAATCCGTGGATACGGCCACGTGAAGGAAAGCCACATCGAGAAGGCGAAGGCGGAAGAAGCAAAACTGCTCGCCAAATTCCGCACGCCGCAGACGCCGCTGCCGGTTGCGGCGGAGTAGGTCCAGGAACCGTCGTGGCCGGGCTTGTCCCGGCCATCCACGTCGATCAACTGCTGTCATTGCGAGCCCGACCGAAGTCGCCTGTTGGCGACTTCGTCTGAAAGCGAAGCAATCCAGAGCCACGACCCGGCTCTGGATCGCCGCGTCGCTTTGCTCCTCGCGATGACGGCCAGACGCTGGAAAAGGACTAAATCCCCTCCGCCCCGCCGTCGCTGCGCGGATCGTGCGTCGCCTCGATACGTCCGTCGCGATGCCGCACCAGCATGCCGGCATGGCCGAACTGATCGACGAAGCCGTCGCCGATCATTTCGATCTCGTGCCCGACCTGATCGAGCCGCGACACGATCTCGGGATCGAAGCGGTCCTCCAGTTTCAGTGTCGCGCGCGGCGCGCCCCAGCGCTTGTCGAAGCGGAAGCGCGG
>JAGRKN010000156.1:3662-4307 GCA_020442275.1 Rhodoblastus sp.
AGCGCATTGGGATGCGAGGCGTCCAGCGAAAACGACACGCCGCGATTTTGCAGGAGAATGCCGGTCGAAGGCAGCACGCAGCCAGATCCATATTCCCAGAACAGCGACTGGATGTAGGACACGCTCAGACCGCTCGCGTCGATCGCGCCCATCCAGATCGTATCGCCCTCTTCGGGCGCGATCGGCCAGGTCGCGGCGCGCTTCATGTCGATCTTCGCGGCTTCGCGCGCCAGGAAATTCGACGCGAGCAACCCGGCAGGATCGAGGCGCGGAAAATCGAAATCGACACAGGCCGCGTCACGCAACGCCAACGCGCGCTTGGACGCCTCGACCAGTCCGTGAAGATGCTCGAAGGTTTCCGCGCGCTCGACGCCAAGGCGCTCGAACAGGGCAAGCGTCACGAGCGAAATGATCCCGACCGTAGGCGGCGGCGTGTTGATCTGCATTCGGCCGGGAAGCCCGAGCGTCAGCGGATCGCGCATCACCGCCTGATAGCGCGCGAGATCCTCGCGTACGACCGGCGCGCCGATACGCTCGAGGTCGGCGGCAATTTCGCGCGCCACATCGCCGCGATAGAAATCCGCGAAACCCGCGTCCGCCAGATGCGCCAGCGTATCGCAGAGCCTGTCGTTGCGACGCGCCTCG
>JAGRKN010000157.1:0-974 GCA_020442275.1 Rhodoblastus sp.
GCGTGTCCGGGGCGCAGGAGGCTCTTAAGAGCGAACGCCTCGTTCCGCGCAAGGTCGCCTGATGTCGCTTCAGGCCGCCGAGGAAGCGCCGCGCGCATCACATGGCGCGCGCGCCACGATTCTGTCTTTCGTGATCGACGCCTTCGGCTATGGCGCGGCGAGCGCTCTGGCGCTCGCTGTCGACTGGGGCTCGCTCATCGTGATGACGAGCTATCTCGGTCTGCACTATCTCGTCGCCGCGGCGCTCGCTTTCAGTTTCGGTCTGGCAGTCGCCTATGTGCTCAGCGTGAAGCTGGTGTTTCGCGGGCGCTCGAAATACAGCGCCAGCGGCGAGCTGTTCGGCTTTCTCGTGACCGGGCTCGCGGGCCTCGCCCTCAACCAGATGCTGATCTTCGCCTTCGTCGAGGGGCTGCATCTGCCGGTCGCCGCAGCCAAGGCGCCAACGGCGGTGCTGTGTTTCGCCTTCAATTTCCTGTCGCGTCGGTTCTTCCTTTTTCACCCCGCGCGCCCGTGAGCAGTCGCCATGAGCGCGGTGAACGCCGACGTTGCAGCTGAACCGAAAAGCCAAAAATCGACGGCTTTGCGCGCGACGCCAAAGCGCCTGACATCCCTCGCCGCTTTCCTCGCGCTGGCGGCATTCTACGCTCTCGAGCATCCCTACGCCGGCATTCTCGGCGATTCCAAAATCTACATGGGTCGTGCGCTCGCCGATATCGACGCGAGCGGCGTCGGCCGCGACCTCATGTTCCGGCTCGACGGTCAGTCGCAATTCAGCCTGTTCACGCCAGCCGCGCGCTGGCTCGTCGCGCATTTGCAATTGGCTACCGGCGCGATGGTCATTGCCGCGTTTGGCGGGGTTCTGTGGTTCGCGGGCGCCTTCGCCTTCGCGCGCCAGGCTCTCGCGGGCAGGGCGGCGATCATCGCACTTGTCATTTTCGCCGCGCCAGCCGTGTACGGTCCCGATGGGTTGCTGA
>JAGRKN010000157.1:1112-4873 GCA_020442275.1 Rhodoblastus sp.
GCAGGCGTTGCCGCGATCGGTCTGGCGCTCTGCGTCGAGGATCGACGCTGGCTGATCGCTGCGGGCGCCGCCTGCGTCATCTTCGCCATCGGGGTCGTAGTGGATGCGCCCATCGCCGGTCGGCTGCGCGTGCTCATCGATCCAACCTGGCTGGAGCTGCTAAAGAACCGCAACGCCTATCTCTTTCCGAGCTTCTACGACGCGGACGATCTCATCCTGCCGATCGTGCGCGGCGCGACGATCCTGCTCGCGGCGAGCTACGCCGAAGGTCGCCTTCGCACCATCCTGATAACGGGTCTCGTCGCCAGCGCGCTCGGCATCGCGCTCGCATGGTTCGCGGGCGCGGAAGTCCCTTCGGTGCTGCTTCTGCAGATGCAGACATGGCGCATGTGGTGGCTCACCGGCTTTCTGGCCGCCTTCTCGCTCGGTTATTGCGCGGTTCGTCTCGGACAGGGAGCGGCGCGCGACAAATTCGTGCTCGCCATGCTCGCCCTCGCATGGACCATGTCGAGCCAGGGCACGATCGTTCTGGCTGCGCTCGTGGTTGCGGTCTTCGTCGCGGTTCCGAAATTCTCGAGCGGTGTGACGATCACGCAGAAGATCGCCAACTACACATGGCTCATGCTCGCGGTCGCTGTCGTGCTCCCCGCCGGCGTCATGCTCGTCAGGTGGATGGCGTATCCCGCGACGGAGGGCTTCGAGCCGGTATTCACGAAACGACTGAACGCCCTTGTTGGCGATACCATGTTGCTCGGCGCCATCGCGCTCGCCGCCTTCGGACTTCCCGCGGCTTTCGCCCGTATCCCGCAGGCCGTCGCGCTCGCCGGCGCGGCCTGCCTGATCGTGTTCGCCACACGCCTTTGGTTCGATCCCGATTCCTACGCCCGCGAAATCGCGCGGGCGCAAGTCCAGGTCGACCTCGCGCGGATGACGCCGCGCGATGGCGAAATCCTCTGGCTAAAGGGATCGTTCGAACCCTGGGCCTGGCTGCGGCGCCCGCATTGGCTCGGCGACATTCAGGGCGCGGGCATCGTTTTCTCGCGCGACATCGGAATGATCTACAAGGAACGCGCCGATGCGCTCACGTCGGCGGGCCTCGACAATGGCGCGCTCGTGCGCCGCTACGCCAAACTGCCGAAAAACTGGCTGATGACGCCGGCGCCCGAGGGCGTACGGAAAATCTGCGCGCGCGCGGATGCGCCAGCCTACATCGTCGCGCCGACCGCGCGCGAAGCCGCTCTCGACCCCGCCTTGCGTGCGAAAATATGGACCGCGCCCGCCCTGCGGGTCGAGATGTCGGCGGTCGGCGACAAGGTCGATACCGCGCAAATCCAGACTTATGCGGTGATCGACTGCGCGGCCAATCGCTGAGCGGTTCGACTTGATCAGCGCGTGATGCGATAGATCGCGTTTGGCTTCGCGTGGATATCAAGCGGCGCGAGCCAGTCGGGGACACGGCCTGCGATCAGCGCCGCCGCCAGCCCATTCGGCGCGCGCTCGGCCATGATCTCCATCCGCTTCATGAGCGGACAGGCGACGAGATAATCGGCGCCGGATGCACGCGCGATCCTTCGCGCCTCGTCGGGAGAGGCGAGGAACGTATCGACCGAAAGGCGGTTGCCGCCATTGTTGCGGTGATAGGGCGCGGCGACGACCGAATGGCGCGTGAAGGCAAGGATATGAGCGCCTTCGTCGATCGGCGCCAGCACCAGTCCGGGCGAAGCCGCGTCGAGCGGCCGCAGCGCCGAGGGGCGCAGGCAGGCCGCGGTGCGGCTGGCGCCGCCCACGGGCGTGTCCGTCGGCAGAGCGACGGCGTAAGCAATGGGCGCGAAGGGCAGACAAAGCGCGGCCGCCACAGCCGCGCGAATGGGGCCGGCCGCGACCAGCCGCCGCGAGATCGAGACGACGGCGCCGGCGGCGCCGATGGCGGCCAGCGGCGCGACCGACGAAAACACCCGCACGCCCCAGAATGTCATCGCGAAACCGACGGCGATCAGCGCGGTCAGCGCGACGAGGCGCGCGCGCTGCAAGCCGGTCGATAAAAAAACGCTCGCCGCCGTGGCGCAAAGCGCCAGCGCCAGCGGCCCGCCGATCGTCGCCGCCGCGCTCGGCTGCGTTGCGGCGAGATCGGCGAGCTTCTGTACTTCGGCGACGTGATCGAGCCAGATCGAACGCACCAGCGGGTCGAGGCCGACGAAGGGATCGCCGAGGCACGCGGGCGCCGCGAGTTTCAAGGCGAACATCGGAAGCGCGCCGGCGACGAGCGACGCGGCCAGGCGCGATCCGGACGTGACGAGGCGGGCGCTCAGCGTCGCGAGCGCCAGCAGCGAAGCCGCGCCGAGGAGGCCCGCGATCAGATGCGCCGCCGAATAGGCGTCGCACGCCGTGTTCGCCCAACGCCGCGGCCCGATCGTTGCGACGAAGCACAGGGGCAGGGCGACCAGCAGCCCGAGCCCGAGCACATGTAACGCACGCCCATGCGCATTGCCGGACCATGTCCAGGCGATAACTGGAACAGCGCACAGGACTGCGAGGAAGGGAAGGTTCTCGAGACTGATCGCCAGCGACAGCGCCATGCAGGCAGCCGCGATCCACATGGCTTTCGAGCGTTCGGGGTCGAGCGCGGCGAGAACGCCGCCGCTCGCCAGCATCAGCAGCACGATCTGCGGCGCATGATGATCGATGCGGCCGGGTATGAATTGCGCGAGGAAGGGCCCGGTCGCGAAGGTGAGACCGACCGCCGCGACCAGTACGGCGCGATCGCCGAAAAACCGCGCGACATGCGCGACCGCCATGTAGAGGCCCGCGAGCATGAGCAGCGGAAAGGCGAGCCGCGTCGCGGCTTCGGCCTGCGCCGGCGCGAGGAAGAGACCGAAGAATTTAATCAGCGCGACCAGCGGGACGTCGACGACGCGCGACCAATGCATGAACGAGCCTTTGGGCGGCGCCAGCCGATGCTGCGCCATGTCGTACCAGCTTTGGCCGGCCAAGAGATCTCGGACCTGGACCATGCGCATGGCGTCGTCGGTGTCGCCGAATGCGCCGGTCGTCCAGACGTCCGTCGTCCGCGCCCAGGTCAACGCGACGCCGAGGCCGAGCGCGGCCAAAATGGCGAAGGCGACGCCGGGGCGAGCCGCAACCGCAGTGCGCGCGGCAGAATTTTGGGCGTTTTCGGCTAGGCTCATGTGGCGCGAAGCATAGTCCGTGCGGATTGCGACGAGGTTACTGCGGCTTGCCTTGGCGGCCGGCCCGTGAGAGACCACCCGGCTCCTAACGCGAGCCATTCCCCGCATGACGCCAGCAGCCCGCCTCTCCGCCGCCATCGACGTTCTCGCCGGCATCGCCGAGCTGCGGGCGCCCGTGGGCGAAGCGCTCAAGGACTGGGGCCGCCGCAATCGCTACGCCGGGGCCAAGGACCGCACCGCCATCGCCAGCCTGATCTACGATGCCCTTCGCGCACGCGCCTCGTCGGCGTGGCTGATGGGCGGCGAAGGTCCGCGCGACATCATGCTGGGCGCCCTGAAAGTCTCGCGCGGCCTGGACGCCGAAGCCATCGCGAAACTCTGCTCGGGCGAGCGCTACGCGCCAGCGCCGCTGACCGCCGAGGAACGCGCCCGGCTCGAAACGGCGAGCCTCACGGGCGCGCCGGAACATGTTCAGGGCGATTATCCCGAATGGCTCGCCCCGCATTTTTCGCGCGCCTTCGGTGCGGAAGCCGTTGCCGAGGGCAGGGCGCTGGCGCAACGCGCGCCGGTGGACCT
>JAGRKN010000157.1:4976-8361 GCA_020442275.1 Rhodoblastus sp.
TTTCCGGCGACGGACGCGGCCCGGCGCTTTCGGCCGAGCCCGCCTATGTGAAGGGCCTCGTCGAGGTGCAGGACGAGGCCTCGCAGCTCGCCGCGCTCGTCGCCGCGCCGCAGGCCGGCGAACAGGTCCTCGACCTCTGCGCCGGCGGCGGCGGCAAGACGCTCGCGCTGGCGAGCCTGATGGGCAATAGCGGGCAGATCTACGCGACCGACGCAGACGGCCGCCGTCTCATGCCGATCTACGAGCGGCTGGAGCGCTCGGGCGCACGCAACGTGCAGGTGCGGGCGCCGCGCGGAAAGGCCGATGTGCTCGAAGACCTCGAAGGCCGCTGCGATCTCGTGCTGGTCGACGCGCCCTGCACGGGCGTCGGCGTCTGGCGGCGCAACCCCGACGCCAAATGGCGCATCCGCCCCGGCGCGCTCGAACAGCGCATGAAGGATCAGGAGGCCGTGCTCGAGCGCGCGGCCAAATACGTGAAGCCGGGCGGGCGGCTCGTCTACGTCACCTGCTCGCTACTGGCGGAGGAGAACGGCGAGCGCGTTGCGGATTTCGTCGAGGCGCACCCCGAGTTCGCGGGCGTCGATATGAAGACGCTCGTGCGGGAGGCGGGTCTCCAGACCTTGTCCGACGTCGCCGATTTCGGCGCGCAAGGCATGACGCTCAGGCCCTCGAGGGTGGGCGCCGACGGCTTCTTTGTCTGTGTCCTGAGGCGCGCCTGAAAGCGCGAGGAATGAACCGCGGACCCCGCAAGGCTGCAATTGGGGGGACACAAGCTCGCGCGGAGCCCGCGGTTCAAGCCCGTGATTACGCGGCTTCGGCAAGCTCCGGCGTGCTCCACGCGCCGACCTGCTCGACCGCGAGCGCCCGCTTGAGGCGCGCCTGATAATCGATCCGCGATGCGCCGTCGAAGCCGTCGGCGGCCAGTTCCGGCGTCAGCCGCTTGGCGTCGATCCACTGGAAGCCGCGCGCTTCGAGCGCCTGCGCCAGCGCCGCGATTCCGCCGGCGCGCGCGGATGGATCGCGGAAATGCAGGGCCTCGATCACGAAGACGCGGCCGACCGCGACGCCGAAGCCGCCGCCGGCGCGTTCGCCGGAATGCAGCGAAATATCGAAGGCATGCGCGAAACCCGCGTCGAACAGTTCCGCAAACGCCCATTTCAGTCGCGGTGGCGTCGGCTGGGCGCGATCGGCGTCGCAGAGCGCCGCCTCGAAATTCTGGTCGAAGGCGATCCGCAATCCTGTGTTAGCTGCGCCACCGCGCGAGATCAGCATTCGCGGCGTCGCGATCGCACGCAGCGAGGGCGACCACCATTTCATCGGCCCGAGATGGCCACTCGGATAAAGCGCGCGCTCATAGGCGTCCATGATGGTGGCGACCGACAATTCGTCGGCGACGCCGCACAGGCCGTCCGGGGAGGAGAGCGCGCGGGCGGGATCGGGCAGTCCTTCCGCGCCGATCGATTTTTCCCGCATCATGAATTCGGTGGCGCGCAGGCAGCCGGCGAGCCCGTCGCGCGGCAGAACCATACGCGCGGCGCGCCACATGCGCCTCAGCGCCTCGAGTGGCGTTTCGGCGAAAAGGCGCTCGCGCAAAGCTTTGCGAGCGCGCGGCGACAGGGGGGCGGGCGCTTCCGCGTCGGGGGAGAACAGGACGGCGAGTTCGGAAAGTCTGGCCCGGCCGGCGACCATGCGCGCGACATCTGTGGGAGGGACTTGCATCTGATGAACGCCTCATGCCTGAAGGGGCTTGTGGCGAGACCCTAGGGCCGCTCACGTTGCGGCCGGCTCAAACCGTTCGTTCGAAACTCCGTATAAAGACGTTAGGAATTCGGCGGCGCGCGCATATGGTCGCCAATCAGTTGCGATCGTGGGCGTTCGGCGCTTCGCCGACATTGCCCCGGGCGATCTCGATTTCGCTCGAGCCGACCGTCGCGACCAGGTCGTAGAGGCCTGGATCTTCAGGAAGATCGATCTCGAACCTGCATTTCGCGGCGAACGGATTGCCGGAAAATCGCTTCATGACGCCCGGCGAGTTGATGCCGGCGCGACCTTCGACGACGACGGCGCCGCCGCCGTCGCGAAAGAAAACGCGGTTGAGGGGACCGCTTGCGGTTTTGGGAACCGCGACCCCGGCGATCCGCCTGCGCCCCTGTTCGAGGCCGCTTTGCTCGATGTTGCAGAATTCCAGGAGCCCGTTCCAGCTGGATGCCGGCGAACGATGCAGGGTCGTCGTATCGTAGGCGATGAAGACGCGCTGATCATAGGAATGGGGCGTCTTGAGAACGGCCTTCGCGCGTTCCGCGTCGAACGCGACGCCGATCGAAGCGAACAAATGTTTCAGTCGCTCGCTGAGCGAAACGACGTCGTCGTAGGTGAGCGGGATGGTGCGTTCCGGGCGCCTGCGCCGCAAGCGCTCGAAATTTTCCTCGACGAAGCGAATGCGGCGCGCGGCGGCTTCCGTCGAAATGTTCTTCCAGAAGCCGCTGGTCAGCACATCTTCCACCGGCCTGGTCAACGTCACGAAAAACGCGTCGGGGAAGACCTCGTCGAGATAGTCGACGAAATCGTCGAAATCGAGCATGTCATAGCGAACTTCTTTCATTCCGCGGACACGCTTTCCCGCCGCCGCGAGGTCGACGATCTCGCGCACGGTCGCGTCAATCGAGGCGAGCAAAGCGCCGTCGGCCATCGCCGAACCGCCGAAGAACGGGTTCTGTGGCCCGTCCTCCTTCGGGACGACGACAGAACGCAAGAGCGAGGCGCGCGCGCGGTACAGATCGTAGAGAGCCCCGAAGCGCTCTCCGTTGATGCGCACGTCGGGATGCGCGTTGAGCAGGCCCTGCAGCAACGTCGAGCCGGTCCGCCCGTAAGTCAGAATGAAAACATGCACCGGCGTCATGCGTCTCAGGCTCCGCGGGCGATATATAGGCCTGATCGAACGATCGAAAACCGCCGCGATACGAAGGCTCGGGCGGCGGTGGCTCGGCCCGCCGCTCGTATTACACCGGCAAAGCGGTGCGCAAGTATGGGGCGGGCGTTGCGCGGGCGGCCCGCATCGCCTAATCCGCTTTTTTGGTTGAGAGGTTCCTGATGACCGCGCTTTCCGCCGCCGACGCCCACCGCGAAATCGTCGAACGCCACGACAAGGTGCTGATCGTCGATTTCGGCTCGCAGGTCACCCAGCTGATCGCCCGCCGCGTCCGCGAAGCCGGCGTCTATTGCGAAATCCACCCGTTCCAGAGCGCCGAAAAGGCTTTTGCCGAGCTGCATCCCAAGGCCGTGATCCTGTCGGGCGGCCCCGCCTCGGTGACGGACGAGGGCTCGCCGCGCGCCCCGCAGGCGATCTTCGACGCCGGAATCCCGGTCCTCTCCATCTGCTACGGCC
>JAGRKN010000157.1:8468-8855 GCA_020442275.1 Rhodoblastus sp.
TATGGCAAAAGGGCGGTAAATATCCGGTCTGGATGAGCCACGGCGACCGCGTGACGCGCCTGCCCGAGGGTTTTTCGGTCAAGGCGGTCTCGGAAAATGCGCCCTTCGCGGTCGCGACCGACGAGAAGCGCAAGATCTTCACCACCATGTTCCACCCGGAAGTGGTCCACACGCCCGACGGCGCGAAGCTATTGTCGAACTTCGTCCACGAGGTCGCGGGGCTCCGCCGTGACTGGACCATGGCGGCTTTCCGGCAGGAATCCATTGCCGCCATCCGCCATCAGGTGGGGCAGGGCCGGGTACTCTGCGGCCTGTCGGGCGGCGTCGATTCCTCGGTCGCGGCCGTGCTGATTCACGAGGCGATCGGCGACCGGCTGACCTGCGTCT
>JAGRKN010000157.1:8937-9140 GCA_020442275.1 Rhodoblastus sp.
CATCCCGCTCGTCCACGTGGACGCCTCGAAGCAGTTCTTGGGCGAACTCGATGGCGTCACGGACCCCGAGACCAAGCGAAAGACCATCGGCCGCCTGTTCATCGAGGTCTTCGAGGCCGAAGCCAAGAAGATCGGCGCCGACGGCAAGGGCGCGCCGGAATTTTTGGCGCAAGGGACGTTGTACCCGGACGTGATCGAGAGCG
>JAGRKN010000428.1 GCA_020442275.1 Rhodoblastus sp.
ACAGGAAGCCGATCTTGACGGGATCCGCGGCGAAAGCCGCGCTCGACAGCAGCGACAGGACGAAAGCGGACGTGGCGAGTTTCTTCATCGATTTCTCCCTCTGATATTCGGTCTGAGCCGTGTGCGAGTCGCGCTTCTTATTTCTGCGGCGGCGCGATCGTGATCGAGATGTTGGCGATTCCATCGACGCCGCCCTCGATCTTGTCGCCAACGACGATCGGGCCGACGCCCGCGGGCGTGCCGGTCATGATGACATCGCCCGCCTTCAGGCGCAGCGAGCGCGAGGCGAAGGCGATTATCTCCGGCACGTTCCAGATGAGATCGGCGATGTCGGCGTCCTGTTTGATCGCGCCGTTGACCGACAGCCAGATGCGGCCCTTCGACGGGTGTCCGATCTTGGAGGCCGGCTGGATCGGCGAAATCGGCGCCGACTGGTCGAAGGCCTTGCCCCAGTCCCAGGGACGGCCGAGATCGCGGGCGGCGAGCTGCAGGTCGCGGCGGGTGAGATCGATGCCGACGGTGTAGCCGAAGACGTGATCGAGCGCCTTGTCTTCGGGAATCTCGAAGCCGTCCTTGCCGATGACGACGACGAGTTCCATCTCATAGTGGAAATTCTTCGTCTCCGGCGGATAGGGCACGGCCGAACCGTCGGGCACGATCGCGTCTGCCGGCTTGGTGAAGAAGAAGGGCGGCTCGCGCGAGGGGTCGCGGCCCATTTCGCGCGCGTGCGCTTCGTAATTGCGGCCGACGCAGATGACGCGGCGGACGGGGAAGCGATCATCGCAGCCAGCGACGGGAATGGAAACGACCGATGGCGGCGGAACGACGTAATTCATCTGCACTTCCTCGCTTGGCGCTGACGCCAGACTGAACAGGAGGCGAGCATAGCCCTGCGCCGCGCGGGCGCGATAGAGCTTTCCCTCCCCCTCGTTCTTGGTTATTAGACATAGTACTGATATTCAGACGTCTGTCAATCTGCAGGTCACATTGACCGCGCCTCGCGCGCTTGAGCAGGATGACTGTGAGGGAGGACAGAATGCGGCTTCACGGCTATTTCCGTTCGGGCGCGGCCTATCGCGTGCGCATCGCGCTCAATCTGAAGGGCACGAGCGTCGAACATGCGTTTCGCCATCTGCGCAAGGGCGAGCAGCGCGCGCCGGACTATCTCGCACTCAATCCACAGGGGCTCGTGCCGACGCTCGAGCTCGGCGATGGAACGAAGCTGACGCAATCGCTCGCCATCATCGAGTGGCTGGACGAGACGCATCCGACGCCGCCGCTGCTGCCGACCGATCCCCTGCGGCGCGCGCGCGTGCGCGCTTTCGCTTTCGCCATCGCCTGCGACATTCATCCGGTGCAGAATCTGCGTGTGATCGCCGCCGTGCGCGAACTTGGCGGCGAGGAAGCGGCGCAGGCCTGGGCGAAGCGCGTGAACGCCGAGGGGCTGGCCGCCTGCGAGAAATTGATCGCTGGCGAACCCGGGCCGTTCTGCTTCGGCGACAGGCCGACGCTCGCCGACATCTGCCTCGTGCCGCAGCTCGGCAATGCGCGCAGGTTCGGCGTCGATGTCGCGGCCTATCCACGGCTGCTTGAAGCCGAGGCTGCGTGCAAGGCGCTGCCGGCATTCGCCGACGCTGCCCCGGAGAAGCAGGGGGACGCGGAATAGGCCGCGTTCGCCCTGAGAGACCGACTCGATATTCGCGGTCGACCCGCTTCCCTCATGCCGAGGAGGCGGTGAAAGCGCCGTCTCGAAGCATGATCCAGCGTTTCGAGCCTCGGCCATGCTTCGAGACGCGGTCCTTTGGACCGCTCCTCAGCATGAGGGGCGTGGAA
>JAGRKN010000158.1:0-3982 GCA_020442275.1 Rhodoblastus sp.
TCGTTCATCTGGCCGTAGACCAGCACCGCACGGTCGAGAACGCCTGATGTCGCCATGTCGTTGAGCATCTCATGCCCTTCGCGCGAGCGTTCGCCGACGCCGGCAAAGATTGAAACGCCGCTGTAGTCCGCAGCCATGGCGTGGATCAATTCCATCACCAGCACGGTCTTGCCGACCCCGGCGCCGCCGAACAGCGCGGCCTTGCCGCCCTGCGCGATCGGCGTCAGCAGGTCGATCGCTTTCACGCCTGTCGCAAATATCTTCGATGCGCCGGTTTGATCGGCAAGCGCCGGCGGCGCGCGATGTATCGGCCGACGGGGCGTATCGACTGGAAGTTCGCCGCGACCGTCGCCGATCCGTCCGGTCGCATCGAGAAGGCGGCCGAGCGTCGCCTCGCCGACCGGAACGAGAACGGGCGCGCCGGTCGCAACGACCCGCGCGCCACGCGCGAGACCAGACGTGCTTTCGAGCGCCAGCGCGCGTACGGTTCGCTCGTCCAGGTGAGCCTGCACCTCCGCCAGCATGCGACGACCATCGCCCGCCTCGATCGCGAGCGCCTCGTCGACGGCGGGCAAGTCGCCCACTGAAAAAGCGACATCGAGCGCCGCGCCGCGAACGGCCACGACCTCTCCGGCGTCTTTGATCGGACGATCCATGGGGGGATCAGAGCGCGCTTCAAGCAAATTTTCCAGTCCTTTGTGCTGCGCGATCCAGGCGCGCGCCGCAAGCTTTTACAATTTCAGAACGTGCAAACGACGGCCGACGTTGATGTAGATTAAGGACAAATCGTCGAACACGGTGCGTAAATCAGATGATGCGTCGAGGCTGTGCGGGTACGCGGCACGTCCGCCGATGTAAAACGAGGACCGAGCCGGTAGCCCCAATGCGCGGTGAATGGCCGTCCTGCGAACATACGCGAACGGCTCGCTCACAATGCAGTCGACCCTAACGACCTGACAATTGCGTCACGCGCGAGCGCGCGGGTCGACCAGTCGAGACGGGCAGATGACACTGCTTCTGCGATCTGTCGAGCCATCGTCAGTCCGCGCCACCGCCGACCCGACTTCGAAGGGGGCAGCGAAATGGTTGCTTCAAGAGTACGCTTCACCCGCTTCTTTCGTGAAATCGGTATCGAGGACGTGCCGACAGTGGGCGGAAAGAATGCGTCGCTCGGCGAGATGTATCGCGAACTGACCGCTAAGAACATGCGGATTCCGAATGGATTCGCTATAGTCGCGGACGCCTACCGGATGACGCTCGATCGCGCGGGCGCTTGGGCGCTGTTGCGCGCGGCGCTCGACGGGCTCGACGTCGCCGATGTCGATGATCTCGCGCGGCGCGCGGCGAAAGCGCGCGACATCGTCCATCAGGCCCCTCTTCCCGTTGAAGTCGAGGGCGATATACGAGCGGGGCTGAGCGCTCTCGAAGCGGAATATGGCGAGGGCCTGTCCGTCGCGATCCGCTCGTCGGCGACCGCCGAGGACTTGCCTACCGCGAGTTTCGCCGGTCAGCACGAAAGCTATCTGAACGTGCAAGGCGAAGCCGCCGTGCTCGAAGCGGTGAAGCGATGCTATGCGAGCCTGTTCACGGATCGGGCGATCCGCTACCGGATCGACAATGGCTTCGACCATTTCAAGGTCTTCAATTCTGTCGGCGTCATGAAGATGGTGCGCTCCGACCTGGCCGCTTCCGGAGTTGCATTCACGATCGACACGGAAAGCGGTTTCCGCGATGTCGTTTTCGTCACCGGCGCTTACGGACTTGGCGAGAATGTCGTGCAGGGCGCTGTCGATCCGGATGAATTCTACGTCTTCAAGCCGATGTATCGTGCTGGAAAGCAAACGGTCCTCAAGCGCGCCCTGGGCGCCAAGAAGCTGAAAATGATGTTCGGCTCCGGCGGCCGGGCCACAACGCGCAACGTTCCGACCGACAAGGGCGACCAGCGACGCTTCTGCATCGCCGACGCCGAGGCGTTGGAGATCGCTGGGCAGGCCATCGCCATCGAAGATCACTACAGCGCCAAGGCCGGCGCGCCCAAACCGATGGACATCGAATGGGCGAAGGACGGAGTCGACGGGCGCATTTACATCGTCCAGGCTCGCCCCGAGACTGTTGCATCGCGGCGCGACCAAAACATTGTCGAAGAATATCGCATCCATAAGCATGGACAGCTTATTCTCAAAGGGCGCGCCGTCGGCGTGAAGATCGCGTCCGGCCCCGCCCGGATCATTGGCGCGCCGAAGGATCTGGCGGCGTTTCGACCGGGCGAAATCCTTGTTGCGGACACGACCTCGCCCGACTGGGGCGCGGTCATGAAATCGGCGAGCGCCATCGTGACCAATCGCGGCGGACGCACCTGCCACGCGGCCATCGTCGCGCGCGAATTGGGGATTCCGGCCATTGTCGGCGCCGGCTCGGCGACACAGGCCATCAAGACGGGCGATGTCGTGTCGGTGAGCTGCGCCGAAGGCGAAGTCGGCAAGGTCTATGCCGGCAAAATCGAGTTCGAGCGCGACACCGTGGATATATCCGGATTGGCGCGGCCCGCGACCGAAATCATGATGAACGTGGGAAACCCGGACGTCGCCTTCGGGCTCGCCGCCCTGCCGAACGACGGCGTCGGCCTGGCGCGAATGGAATTCATTATCGCCAATTCGATCAAGGCGCATCCCATGGCGCTCGCTCATCCGGATCGTGTCGCCGACGCCGAAGTCCGCGCGCAGATCGAAGAATTGACCGTGGGGTACGGGAGTCCAGCGGACTTCTTCGTGCAACGCCTTTCCGAAGGCGTCGCCACGATTGCGGCCGCCTTCTACCCCAAGCCGGTCATCGTCCGCATGTCCGACTTCAAGACGAACGAATATGCCTCGCTGCTCGGCGGCGCCCAGTTCGAGCGGGTCGAAGCCAATCCGATGATTGGCTTTCGCGGGGCGTCACGATACGCCCACCCCGCTTACGCCGACGGGTTTGCGCTGGAATGCGCCGCGATGAAGCGGGTGCGCGAGACGATGGGATTTTCGAACGTCAAGCTGATGATCCCGTTCTGCCGGCGGGTGAGCGAGGCGGAGCGGGTGCTCGCGCTGATGCGCGATCTCGGTCTGGAACGCGGCAAGGACGGCCTCGAGATATATGTGATGTGCGAAATCCCGAACAATGTCCTGTCGATCGACGCCTTCGCCGGTCTTTTCGACGGGTTCTCGATCGGCTCCAACGACCTGACGCAGCTGACGCTGGGCGTCGATCGGGATTCGGAAATGGTCGCCTTCGATTTCGACGAGCGCGATGATGGCGTGAAGACGATCATCCGGCTCGCGATAGAAGGGGCGAAACGCAATGGCCGTCACTGCGGCATTTGTGGGCAGGCGCCCTCTGATTACTCGGAAATTGCCGAGTTTCTCGTCCGCGCGGGCATAGATTCGATTAGCCTCAACCCCGATACCGTCTTGCGTTCGACGATGAGAATATTGAAGCTCGAGCAAACTCTGGGGCGTGCGTCGGCTTCGACGACGTCTCGTCGCAATTGAAATCCATTAATGGGGCGGCTGCCTGGAGTGAGGTATGGACGACGGCGTTATCCTGTCGCTCGCGGATCTGAACACGCTGATTGACTCGTTACGGTCGGAAGGCCGACGTGCGATCGGTCCCGTCGTGCGCGACGGGGCGATCGTCCACGACGATATCGAGAGCGTCGACGATCTGCCGGCAGGCATGACCGATGAAGCCGCGCCCGGTCATTATCGTCTTGCCCGGAGAGACGACGCCGCGCTTTTCGGTTATGCGGTCGGCCCGCATTCCTGGAAGCGGTTTCTCCATGCGCCCGTGCAAAGGCTGTGGCGCTCCGAGGGCGAGCGCGCAGCGGCGCGCGTGGTCGCCGAACCATTGTCTCAGGAGAAGACCGCCTTCATCGCCGTTCGCGGTTGTGAACTCGCCGCCATAGCCGTTCAAGACAGGGTTCTTGGCGAAGGCGAGACCGTCGACCGGC
>JAGRKN010000158.1:4107-11073 GCA_020442275.1 Rhodoblastus sp.
CGGAAATTCTCGAGGGGGAGCACAGGTTTCTCGCACGGGCGGGCAGCGAGGCGGGCCACGCGCTTCTCCGCAACCTGCCACAGCGCGCCACGACGGCCGAAGATATCCGCGCCGCCCGAGAAGTCGTGGCGCGAACGGCGCAAGACATGGGCCGCGCAATGCCGGCTGGGAACGTCCGCGAGCTTCTGGCGCGCAATCCCGATCACCCGCGTTGGGACGACGTCGCCGCCCGATGCCTGTCCTGCGCCAATTGCACGATGGTTTGCCCGACCTGTTTCTGCACGAGCGTCGACGAAGCAAGCGCGCTGGACGGGAGCGGAACCGAGCGCGTACGGCGATGGGACTCGTGCTTCACGCTGGATTTTTCCTACGTGCACGGCGGCGGCGTGCGCTCCAGCGTTTCGGCGCGCTATCGCCAGTGGATGACGCACAAGCTTTCCAGCTGGTTCGACCAGTTCGGGACTTCGGGCTGCGTGGGCTGCGGGCGCTGCATCGTCTGGTGCCCTGTCGGCATTGACATAACGGAGGAAGTCCGCGCGATCCAGGCGAGCGAGCGCGAGACGGAGGCGAGCCATGGAAACGCTTGAACGCATACTCGGCGAGCAGCCTTTCTTCGCTGGGTTGAACCCTGAATTCCTGCGTCTCGCCACCGGTTGCGCCAACAATGTGCGCTTCGAGGCCGGCGAATTCATCTGCAAGGAGGACGATCCCGCCGACCGGTTCTATCTGGTGCGGCACGGGCATGTCGCTCTGCAATTGTTCGCGCCCGGGCGCGGCGCGATGACGTTCCAGACTGTAGGTCCCGGCGAAATGTTCGGCATGTCCTGGATCGCGCCGCCCTACAAATGGACATATGACGCGCGGGCGCTGGAGCTGACGCGGGCGCTGGCCGTGGATGGCGTCTGCCTCCGCGAAAAATGTGATCACGACCACGATCTGGGCTACGAATTGATGCAACGCTTTCTGTCGAGAACCATCGAGAGTCTGCATGCGACACGGGTGCAGCTTCTCGACGTCTACGGCGCCAAAGTGTGATGGCGATGTCAGAGACTGCAGGTATGGGCGGCCTGGAGGATCGGACGATTCCGCGCGTCGGCCGGGTCTCGGCGCGACGCATCGAGTCGTCCGACGTCGTCACGCTCGACGTCGAGACGCCCGAGGGACCGATGCGCTATGCGCCCGGCCAGTTCAACATGCTGACAGCCTTCGGGGTCGGCGAGAGCGCCATCAGCATCAGCGGCGATCCTGCCTCCGGCCGCCTTGTGCATACGGTGCGCGCCATTGGGCCGGTTTCGCGTGCGCTGTGCAACCTCAGGCCGGGCGATGCGATCGGCGTGCGCGGGCCGTTCGGCGTCGGATGGCCGATCGCGACGGCGGAGACACGCGATCTGTTGTTCGTCGCCGGCGGACTCGGCCTGGCGCCGTTGCGGCCCGCGATCCACGCGGCTCTCGCCAAACGGTCCCGCTACGGCAAAATTGCGATCCTCTACGGCGCGAGAAGCCCGGACTCCATCATCTTCCGGCGGGAACTCGAGGCCTGGCGCGGCCGTTTCGATCTGCAGGTCGAGGCGACCGTCGACCATGCGCTCGACGATTGGCGCGGGCATGTCGGCGTCGTGACGAAGCTCATCTCGCACGTCGAATTCGATGCGGAGCAATCGACCGCCTTCGTGTGCGGGCCGGAGATCATGATGCGATTCGTCGCGCAAGCGCTCGTCGCTCGTGAGATGCGGGAGAACGACATCCTTCTGTCGATGGAGCGCAACATGAAATGCGGCTACGGTCAGTGCGGGCACTGCCAGTTCGGGCCTTATTTCGTGTGCCGCGACGGCCCGGTCTTCGCCTATGAGGCGATAAAATCCCTGATGGCGCTGCGGGAGATCTGACGTGTCGGCGAAAAAGCCACGCCTGGCTGTCTGGAAATTCGCGTCCTGCGACGGTTGCCAGTTGAGCCTGCTCGATTGCGAGGACGAATTGCTGGCGATCGCGGAAGCAATCGATATCGCCTACTTTCCCGAGGCGACGCGCGCCGGTATCCGGGGCGTCTACGATGTGTCGCTCGTCGAGGGCTCGGTGACGACGCCGCACGACGCGCAGCGCATTCAAGACGTGCGGCGGCGCTCGAAGGTTCTCATTACAATCGGCGCCTGCGCGACCGCGGGCGGCATTCAGGCCCTGCGCAATTTCAGCGATGTCCGCGAATTCGCGTCCATCGTCTACGCGCATCCAGCCTATATCGACACGCTCGCGACATCCACGGCCATCGCCGATCACGTGAAGGTCGATTTCGAACTGCGCGGCTGTCCGATCTCCAAGGCGCAGCTCGTCGACGTCGTGGCCTCGCTGCTGGCCGGCCGAAAGCCCGCGACGCCAACGCATTCGACCTGCATCGAATGCAAGCTCGCCGGCAATGTCTGCGTAATGGTGGCTCATGGGACGCCGTGCCTCGGCCCGGTTACGCATGCGGGCTGCGGCGCGTTGTGCCCGAGCTACGATCGGGGCTGCTACGGCTGTTACGGGCCGAAAGAGACGCCCAACGCGCCGTCCCTTTCGTCGCGCCTGGCCGAACTCGGCATGGACGCAGGCGCGCTCGCCCGTGTCTACCGCACCTTCAACTCGAATGCCGAAGCCTTCCGCCAGGAGAGCCAACGCCATGGCGCGCAGAACGATCAAGACTGACTATCTCGCGCGCGTCGAGGGCGAAGGCGGGCTCAAGGTCGTGGTGCGCGACGGCGTGGTGAAGAGCGCCGAACTCGCCATATTCGAGCCGCCGCGCTTCTTCGAGGCCCTTCTGCGCGGGCGCTCCGGCATGGAAGTGAGCGACATTGTCGCGCGAATCTGCGGCATATGTCCGGTCGCCTATCAGATGAGCGCAGTCCACGCTCTTGAGAACGCGCTCGGCGTCACGGTCGACGGACCGATCCGGGACTTGCGGCGGCTGCTTTATTGCGGCGAGTGGATCGAGTCGCACACGCTGCACGTCCATATGCTGCACGCACCGGATTTCCTTGGATATGCAGGCTCCATCGACATGGCGCGCGTCCACGGCGACGAGGTCCGGCGCGGGTTGGAGATCAAGAAGGCCGGCAATGAAATCCTGCGTCTTCTCGGCGGGCGTGAAATTCATCCCATCAACGTCCGTATCGGCGGCTTCTTTCGTGCGCCGCGGAAGAAGGAATTCGCCGAACTCGCCGAGAAACTGAAACGCGCCCGCGATCTGGCGATCGAAGTGGTGAGTTGGGTGTCGACGTTCGACTTTCCCGAACGAGAGCGCGATTACCAGTTCGTTTCGCTCTCGCACCCCGCCGAATACCCGTTCAACGAAGGACGCATTGTCTCCAATCGCGGGTTCGACATCGCGGCATGCGACTACGACGATCATTTCGTCGAGACGCACGAGAAGCGGTCGACAGCGTTGCGTTCCCACATGCGGGACGGCTCGACCTATCTGGTCGGTCCGCTGGCGCGCTACGCGCTGAACTTCGAAAAGCTGTCGCCGGTCGCCAAGGAGGCCGCGAAAGACGCCGGTCTCGGTCCGGTCTGCAGCAACCCCTACCGCAGTATCGTCGTACGCGCCGTCGAGACCCTCTATGCGATAGACGAGGCCTTGCGGATCATCGACGCCTACGAGGCGCCGGAGCGGCCATTCGTCGATGTCGAATGGCGCGCAAGCACGGGTTATGCAGCGACCGAGGCGCCGCGCGGATTGCTCTATCATCGTTACAGGATGTCGGACGAAGGGACCATCGTGGACGCGCAGATCGTGCCGCCGACCTCCCAGAACCAGGCCAGCATCGAGGAAGATCTCCAGAATTATGTCGGCACCTTTCTGGATCTGCCGGACGAGCAGCTTCGGCATCGCTGTGAGCAGACGGTGCGCAATTACGATCCGTGCATTTCTTGCGCGACGCATTTCCTGCGGCTGGACATGGATCGCGCATGAAACGGCCCATCGTCATCGGCCTCGGCAACCCCGATCGCGGCGACGACGCCGTGGGCCGCGTCGTCGCGCAGATCCTGAGATCGCATGCCGCCCGTCGCTACGATGTTGTGGATGCAGTAGGCGAGGCGACCGAAATTCTCGCCCTGCTGGAGGGGCGCGAGAACGCCATGCTCGTCGACGCCTGTGTCTCAGGCGCGCCGGCTGGCACGATTCATCAAATCGACCTGCAATTTGAGAGGGCGCCTGACAAGGACGGCGCAATATCCTCGCATGGAAACGGTCTCGCGCAGGCGATAGGATTAGCCCGAGCGCTCGATATCTTACCCGAGCATTGCTTGGTCTACGCCATTGAGGCCGGAGCGTTCGAGCCGGGCGCGGCCATGACGCCGGCAGTTGCGGAGGCGGCCAATCGCCTTGTCGACCGGATATTGGCGCAGTTGCGTGACTAACGCCTTCCTGCGCCGGATGTCTTGAGCATTGTCCGCCAATGATCGCTCGACTTGGAGTTGGAGTTGACCCGATGCGCGCTTGCCCAAACGGTAGTGTCGACGCTGCGCGTTCCAACGGGCTGCACCTCCAAGAAGCAATCGGGCGGTAGTGAGTACGGCAATTTCAAAGGCTCTGGCTGAACCATTGCTGGGGGATCTATAAGCTCGCCCAAAAATACGGCGTTTCTCATGTCGGCTACGAGGCTGAGAAGCGCCTCTGCGAGATCGTCGCCGAGCGATTTTTGTGCCGCTTTTCGGTCCAAGGCGATCTCTTGCATCTTCGCAAGAGCAAATGCAATTTCCAAATGGATTGTCCGTCGGGCTGCAACTCACGCCACGATGGTTTCATCAACGAATGAATGACGAGACGAAACACATGAAGAATAACCCAAGCTGTCGTAACGTGACGCCTTTCGTGCATTCGCAAGCGAATCGGGCGCCAAATCTTCGCAAAGCAAATTGTGGGTAGAAAGGTAGGAGCGAACAGTTTGCTTTAAATCTAACTATCAGTTTCTCTTGTCATTATTGGAAAAGATGGCGCGCCCGAAAGGATTCGAACCTCTGACCCCCAGATTCGTAGGGGCGATGTCAGGGTGTCCGGCGCGTGCAGCGGAGCCCAAGGGCGTCCACGAGAATTCACGAGAGTGCACGGAATGGGCTCGGAGGCTGTTCGTGAACTGGCGTGAACCCGCGTGGACAGGAGCGCACGGGACCAAAACCGTGAAGCTGTAACCGACGTGTAACCGTGGGCCCAATCGACAATTTCCGCATCGCCTAGGACGACCGTATCCGCCACCCGAGTCGCTTGGGGCACGCCTTGGAGAGGCGCGGCGAATGTCCGCTACCGAGCGCGAAGCCAACACAAGCGATCGACCGTTCTCGGACTTTCACGATCGTCGAACTGCTCGACCGGGATGCGCCAAAAGCGATCGTAGCCTTGCGGTCGGTTTCCGGACATTCGCGGCAGGCAGTCGAATGGCCGCTGCCGGCCCAGGTTGGTGGGGCAGTTGTCGCCATCGCCTACCCTGTGACCGCAAGCAGACGCTCGATTCGGCGGCAGAGGGCGGTGTGCTGACATTCGGGGCGAGCAAGTTGACCTGCAGCGCCTGTCATGTCCTGGAAGACGGCAATGTCTGCTTTCAAGTCATGGGCTTGGCAGCACTCGATTTACGACAGTCCGCCGTATGTCTAGCCACATTTCACGCTTGATCCTCCGATTGCTGTCAGCTGCATCGCTGCGCCAGTGTACAGTTCGGCCGTGTCAAAAGCTCTCTGTCGATCACGAGATTGCTCAATTTCAGCGCATGATTTCGAAACGTCGACGCCGCTGGTATTATCGCGTCTGGTTCGCAGAGTGGCGTCACCGTTGTGTCCGCGACGAGCTAACCACTGAATTTATGATCTCTGGAGGATTGAATGCGCGCCACCTCGATACTGCCGCTCGCGACAGCGACAAGCCTCGTCTTGGTCTCGGCGCCGGCATTCGCCCACCCTTCACTGCTGCGTTCCGAACCGGGCGCTGGCGCGAAGGTGAGTGCGCCGACTGTCGTTTCGCTCTGGTTCTCCGAGAAGATCGAGCCCGTTTTCAACAAGGTCGAGATCATCGATGCGAGCGGCGCTCATTTCGAGGATGGCAAGGCGACCGTCGCGACAGGCGACGGCAAGCGCCTGGACGCGCGTCTGAAACCGCTGCCCGTTGGTCAGTATCGCGTCCGCTGGCGCGCCACAGCCGCCGATACGCACAAGGTCGGTGGGTCGTTCACGTTTCAGGTCGCGCCGTGACCCCCGACTGGATGGTGCTCGTCATCGCGCGTTGGGCCAATTTCCTGTCGGTCGCAACTCTCTTCGGCATGGCCCTGTTTCAGTTTTATGCGCCACAAGGCTCGCGAAAGGCCTTCGCGGTCTCTGCCACGGCCCGCCGCCTTTTCGTCGCAGGCGGGGCAATCGTGTTCGTCTCAACGATCGGGTGGGCCGGCGCCGTCTTGGTCGACCTGGCTGGAGACGTCGAGGCGCTCTACGACCGCAACGAATGGTCGAGCTTCCTGTTCGATACGAGCTTCGGCCCCGTCTGGCTCGTCCGCTGCACGCTCGCCACAGTGCTCGCGATCTGCGCCAAGCGTGGCGTTCGCGCGAACGCGCTGATCGCCGCCTTGGCGGCATGCCTCCTGTTCAGTCAATCCTGGATCGGACATGTCGCGGCGCTTTCCGCGACGGCAAGGTTTGGCGTTGTTCTCGCTTACGCGGCGCACGTGCTCGCCGCCGGCGCGTGGCTCGGCGGACTGACCGCATTGATCGTCGTCTTGCCTGTTTTTCGCGCGCGCGCCGATCAAATATCCGCCTCGAACCTTCTCACCCGCTTTTCAACCGTCGGGCTTGTCGCCGTCGTCGCGATCATCGTCGGCGGGCTGGTCAATGTCGTGGCGCAGGCGCACATGGCGACGCTCCTGACGTCAGGCTGGGGCCGGACCCTGGGTGTGAAAGTGTTGCTCGTGCTGGCGATGCTGGCTCTTGCGAGCCTTAACCGGTTTGTTCTGA
>JAGRKN010000159.1 GCA_020442275.1 Rhodoblastus sp.
AAGGACCTGCCGCTCAATCTCTATCACATCCAATGGAAGTTCCGCGACGAGATGCGCCCGCGCTTCGGCGTCATGCGCGGCCGCGAAGTCCTGATGAAGGACGCCTATTCCTTCGACCTCGACGAGGCCGGCGCGCGCCATTCCTACAACCGCATGTTCACCGCCTATCTGCGCACCTTCGCGCGGCTCGGCCTGAAGGCGATTCCGATGCGCGCCGACACCGGCCCGATCGGCGGCGATCTCTCCCACGAGTTCATCGTGCTGGCCTCCACCGGCGAGAGCCAGGTTTTCTGCCACAAGGATTTTCTCGATTTCGAGGTTCCGCCGGCCTCCATCGATTTCGACGATGCGGCGACCATGCAGAGCGTGTTCGACAAGTGGACGAGCCGCTACGCCGCGACAGAAGAGATGCACGACACAGCCAAATTCGAGGGTCTGCCGGAGGCCGACCGAGTCTCCGCGCGAGGAATCGAAGTCGGCCATATTTTCTACTTCGGGACCAAGTATTCCGAACCGATGCGGGCCGTGGTCAATGGCCCCGACGGCAAGGAGACGCCCGTGCAGATGGGGTCCTACGGCATCGGCCCGTCGCGGCTGGTGGCCGCGATCATCGAGGCGAGCCACGACGACAACGGCATCGTCTGGCCGGAATCGGTCGCGCCTTTCAAGGTCGGCCTCGCCAATCTCAAGGTCGGCGACGCCGGCACGGATGCGGCCTGCGCCGATCTCTACGCCAAGCTGAACAACGCCGGCGTCGACACGCTCTATGACGACCGTGACGAGCGCCCAGGCGCCAAGTTCGCGACGCTCGATCTCATCGGCCTGCCGTGGCAGGTGATCGTCGGCCCCAAGGGGCTCGCCGAAGGCAAGCTCGAAGTGAAGAACCGCAGGACCGGCGAAAGGGCGATGCTCTCGCCCGACGACGCGCTGCAGAAGGTTTGCGGATGATTGACGCCGTCATGCCCGTGCTTGTCGCGGGCATCCACGCCGGGCCGCTCCACGTCCGCTCGCAGGCTGTGCCGAGCGGCGTGGCGTGGATGGCCGGGACAAGCCTGGCCATGACGCATTCGGGGCGCCCGGCATGACGGACGCAATCGCCGCCGCAGGCGCTTCTTCGCCTCAGCCCGCCTCACGCATCAAACCCTTCGCGCCATTCGAATGGACGCTGGCGCTGCGCTATCTGCGCGCGCGCCGCTCGGGCGGCTTCGTGTCGGTCATCGCCGGCTTTTCCTTCCTCGGCGTCATGCTGGGCGTCGCCACGCTCATCGTGGTGATGAGCGTGATGAACGGCTTCCACAAGGAGCTGCTCGACAAGATCGTCGGCGTGAACGGCCATATCTTCGTGCAGGCCGCGGATGCGCCCATGAAGGATTTCGACGAGATGACCGAGCGCATTCGCAAGGTCAAAGGCGTCGCCATGGCCTTGCCGATGATCGAGGGCGCCGCCGGCGTCTCCTCGCCCTACGGGCAGACCGGCGCGCTGGTGCGCGGCGTGCGCGAGGCCGATCTCGAAAAGCTCCCGGGCGTCGCCGGCAATATCAAGACCGGGGAAATCTTCGGCTTCGACAAGGTCGACGAGGATCATCCCGCAAGCGTCGTCATCGGGCGGCGCATGGCGGACAAATTGTCGGTGCGCGTCGGCGACAATATCAGCGTTCTCACCGCGCGTGGCGCGACCACGCCTTTCGGCGTGGCGCCGCGCATCAAGGCCTATCCGGTGCGCGCCATCTTCTCGATGGGCATGGCGGAGTTCGACGGCGTTTTCGTCTACATGCCGCTGTCGGAGGCTCAGGCCTATTTCAATCGCGACGGCGAGGTTTCGGTGATCGAGGTCTTCCTCGACAATCCCGAAAAGCTCGACGAGATGCGCACGAAGATCCAGGAGGCGGCCGGTCGTCCCGTCATCCTTACCGACTGGCGGCAGGCGAACGAGACTTTCTTCAACGCGCTCAAGGTCGAGCGCAACGTCATGTTCATCATCCTGACGCTGATCGTTCTGGTGGCCGCGCTCAACATCATCTCCGGCCTGATCATGCTGGTGCGCGACAAGTCCCACGACATCGCCATTCTGCGCACCATGGGCGCGACCAAATATTCGGTCATGCGCGTCTTCCTCATTACTGGCACGTCGATCGGCGTCGCTGGCGTGATTGCGGGAACGATCCTCGGCCTTGTCCTTGCTCATAATCTCGAGGCGATCCGCACCATCCTGAACCGGCTGCTGCACGCAGATCTTTTCCCGGCGGAAATCTATTTCCTGTCGCGCCTTCCCTCGGTGGTCGATCCGCGTGAAGTCGTTGCGGTCGTCGTGATGACGCTGATCCTGTCGATCCTGGCGAGCCTCTATCCGGCCTGGCGTGCGGCGAGCCTCGATCCGGTCGAAGCGTTGAGGTACGAATGAGCGCCGCCCTCCGTCTCGTCGGCGTCGAGCGCCATTACCGCCAGGGCGACGCGCGTCTCGACATCCTGCGTGGCGCCGATTTCACGCTTGCCTCGGGCGAAGCGGTCGCGCTGACCGCGCCGTCGGGCGCCGGCAAGTCGACACTGCTGCATGTCGCGGGCCTGCTGGAGCGGCCGGATGGCGGCGACGTGCTGGTGGAGGGCGCCTCGACCATCGCCATGTCGGACGAGGGCCGAACGGCGTTGCGCCGCGACGCCATCGGTTTCGTCTACCAGTTCCATCATCTGCTGCCCGAATTCTCGGCGCGCGAGAACATCATGCTGCCGCAGATGATCCGCGGTCTCGACAAGAAGGAAGCCGGCAAGCGCGCCGACGAGCTTCTGTCCTACCTCGGCCTGGGCCCGCGCGGATCGCACCGCCCGGCGGAACTCTCGGGCGGCGAGCAGCAGCGCGTCGCCATCGCGCGCGCGGTCGCCAATGCGCCGCTCGTGCTGCTGGCCGACGAGCCGACCGGCAATCTCGATCCGCGCACGGCCGAGCATGTCTTCGAGACGCTGATGACGCTGGTGCGCGCGACCGGCCTCGCCGCCATTATCGCCACGCACAATTTCGACCTCGCCAGCCGCATGGACCGGCGCATCACGCTGAACGACGGCAAGATCGTGGAGCTGGCCTAGGGCAGGGCGCTAGGCTTCGCCTGTCAATTGGGCGATGCGCTGCTTGAGCTGCAGGATCTGCGCGCGCAGTCTGGTGTTTTCCAACATCACGCGGTCGACCCGGTCGACGTCCATCGCTTCGCCTTGCGCGGCGATCGCCGGTCCGCCGGATTTCTCGATGAATTCAGCGCCGACGATCCCCTCTCCACGCCATGCGACTCGCGCGTGAAAAATGCGACCCTTGTGGGGGATGTTGAGTTCGAATTCGTTGGGTAGCGGCATGCCGTCGGCGATCTCGAGGCGAACGCCAGCCGCCGAGAAATTGCGGACGACGCAATCGATGGCGGGCGCGGCAGCGAACATCACTTGCGCGCTCATGAAGCTGCGGACGCGCTCGGCCTTGCGGGGCTGTGTCATGGGCAGTTTCCGGTTTCCACCGCGCCAGTCTAGGCCTGCGCCATTAAGACTTGATGAGCGCGAGGCGATCTGGCGCCGTCCGAATTGCGCAAGGCGCGAGCTTTGCCGTGCAAAAAATACAGGCGGCGCTTGGGCGCCGGGATTGTTCGAAAGCCCCGGTTGCGCTAGTGTTTCGCGTCACAATTTTTTGGACGCGAGTTCAATGTGACAGGCCCCGACGCTTGCCCCCCAATTTGAGCGTCGGGGCCGTTTTTTTCGTAAAATCAAGGATTTTCGGTCTGGTGTTAACCGTGTGAACGGACCGCTCGATCGCTCGGCTTGCGCAGAACAGAAACAGAACATAAAGTGTAAAAAGCAAGTACGAGGGGAGAGGGGCATGCGCGCTGCGGTGAGCGATTTCGTGGAGATTTTGGCGATCGGACTTTTTGTCGCAGGCATCGGCGCCATGGGCGCGGCCCTGCACGCGGTCGCCTGAGCAGCGTCTCGAAACGCGCTTCAATGGCGCCGCGACTCTGCCTAAAGTCCGACCTCCATTCCGGAGGCCGTCTTGGATATTTGTCGCGACGTCGGGTTCGTGCATCTGCACGTCCATTCCTCCTATTCGCTGCGCGAGGGCGCGCTGACGATCGCCAGGCTGGCCAAGCTGGCGGTCGCGGACGACCAGCCGGCGCTGGCGATCACCGACACCAACAATCTCTTCGGCGCGCTCGAATTCTCCGAGAAGCTCGCCAAGGAAGGCGTGCAGCCGATCGTCGGCGTGCAGCTCGGGATCGATTTCGGCGAGGAGCCCGCGCCGGTCGCAGGGATCGAACGTCCGATCGCTGGCGCCGGCGGCCTCGTGCTCATCGCCCGCAACGAGGCTGGCTATGAATCGCTGATGCGGCTCGTCTCGCGCGCCTGGCTCGACGAATCCACCGTCGAGCCGAGCGCCGCCCTGGCGGCGCTGGCGGAGCAGACGGCGGGCTTGATCGCGCTGACCGGTGGTCCGGCAGGCCCGATCGACCGGCTGATCCGCGAAGGCCAGGCGGATCTCGCGCGCAAGCGTCTCGCGAACCTGCAGGGCATGTTCGGAGACCGCCTCTATGTCGAGATCCAGCGCCACGGCGAGGAGGCCGAACGCGAGACCGAGCGCTATCTGCGCGACATGGCCTATCGCGGTGGGCTGCCGCTGGTGGCGACCAACGAACCTTATTTCGCCGCGCGCGCCGATTTCGAGGCGCATGACGCGCTGCTCTGCATCTCCGATGGCGCCATGCTCGAGGACGACGCGCGCAGACGTCTGACGCCCGAACACCGCTTCAAGACGCGCGCGGAAATGCGCGCGCTTTTCGCCGACCTCACCGAGGCGACCGACAATTCCGTCGCCATCGCGCTGCGCTGTTCGTACCGGCCGAAAACGCGCAAGCCGATTCTGCCGCGCTTCACGACCGGCGACACCGCCGCGACCGACGCCGAAGCGGGCGAAGCGAGAGAATTGCGCCGTCAGGCGGAGGAGGGGCTGAAGGCGCGTCTCGCGGCGCATCCGCCCGCGCATGAGTTCACGGTTGCGGACTACGAAGCCCGCCTCGCCTTCGAACTCGACGTCATCGAGACGATGAAATTCCCCGGCTACTTCCTGATCGTCGCGGACTTCATCAAATATGCGAAGGACCAGGGCATTCCGGTCGGCCCGGGCCGCGGCTCCGGCGCTGGTTCGCTCGTCGCCTATGCGCTCACCATCACCGATCTCGATCCCATGCGCTTCGCGTTGCTGTTCGAACGCTTCCTCAATCCAGAACGCGTATCGATGCCGGACTTCGACATCGACTTCTGCCAGAGCCGGCGCGACGAGGTGATCGCCTACGTGCAGCGCCGCTACGGCGCCGACCGCGTCGCGCAGATCATCACCTTCGGTTCGTTTCTCGCGCGCGGCGTGCTGCGCAATGTCGGGCGCGTGCTGCAAATGCCGCTCGGCCAGGTCGACCGCCTTGCCAAGCTGATCCCGCAGAATCCCGCAAAGCCCGTCACGTTGAAAGAAGCGATCGCGGGCGAACCAAAGCTCAAGGAAGCCGCCGAGAGCGACTCGCAGGTCGCCCGCCTGCTCGAGATCGCCGAAAAGCTGGAGGGCCTCTATTCCAACGCCTCGACGCACGCCGCCGGCGTCGTCATCGGCGACCGGCCGCTGCACGAACTCGTGCCGCTCTATCGCGACCCGAAATCCGAAATGCCGGCGACCCAGTTCAACATGA
>JAGRKN010000160.1:0-2648 GCA_020442275.1 Rhodoblastus sp.
ACGAATTTATTCGTTAATAGAATTAAACTTTGTCCGGCCTGCCCGGCGCATGGCCGGCCGGGAGCGCGTCGCCGCTCGATATCGTTGGAGACGGGATATCGGTCCCCGCTTTCGCGGGGACGACATCAATCGTCATCGCGGCTAGATTCCCGCACT
The DNA here is from genome assembly GCA_020442275.1 of Rhodoblastus sp. Lineage (GTDB taxonomy): Bacteria > Pseudomonadota > Alphaproteobacteria > Rhizobiales > Beijerinckiaceae > JAJXWB01. Next base: position 157 of record JAGRKN010000160.1, read on the forward strand.
CGCAGGGGATCGAATCGATGGACGGCGTGCATGTGATCGGCCACCCGCTCGTGCAGCACAAGCTCACGCTGATGCGCGAGCGTGGCCGCTCGACCAAGGGCTTCCGGCAGTTGCTCAACGAGATCGGCATGCTGCTGGCCTACGAGGTCACGCGCGACCTGCCGCTCGGGGAAATCGAGATCGAGACGCCGCTGACGAAAATGAAGGCGCCGGCGCTCACCGGCAAGAAACTTGTCTTCGCGCCGATTCTTCGCGCGGGCGTCGGCTTTCTCGATGGCATGCTGGAGCTGGTGCCCTCCGCGCGCGTCGCCCATATCGGACTCTATCGCGATCCGCATACGCTCGTGGCGGTGGAATATTACTTCAAGGCCCCGCACGACATCGACGAGCGTCTCGTGATCGTGATGGACCCGATGCTGGCGACCGCCAATTCCGCCACCGCCGCCATAGAGCGCGTCAAGGAGCGCGGCGCGAAAGACATCCGCTTCGTCTGCCTGCTGGCGGCGCCCGAGGGCGTCGCGAAGCTGCGCGCCGAACATCCTGATGTCGAAATCTGGACGGCGGCGATCGACAGCCATCTCAACGATCACGGCTATATCGTTCCGGGGCTGGGCGACGCGGGCGACCGCATGTACGGCACGAAATAGGCGCGCCCGCAGATCGCGCGCATACGGGGCTTGAATGACTCAAAATTCGTCGGAATTCTCGATCTTCGCACTCGGCCTGATCCTGCTGACCGCGTCCCTGGTCGCGATCGTCTCGCGCCGGCTCAAGATGCCCTACAGCGTCGGTCTGGTGATCGCGGGCATAGCGCTGGCGCTCCTGCCGACGACGATCGACCTGCCGCTCAGTCGCGACCTCATCTTCAACATCTTCCTGCCGCCGCTGGTGTTCGAGGCCGCTTTACAACTGGAATGGACGGCCTTTCGCCGCGAATTGCCGCTGACGGGCCTGCTCGCCTTTCTCGGCGTCCTGATCGCGGCGGCATTCGTCGCCGCCGGCATGCATTACGCCGCGGGCTGGACCTGGATCGGCGCGGCCCTGTTCGGCGCCTTGATCGCGGCGACGGATCCCGTGTCGGTCATCGCCGCCTTTCGGGAAATGTCGGTCGAGCGACGCCTCAGCATGATCGTGGAATCCGAGAGCCTGCTGAACGATGGCGCTGCCGCTGTCGCCTTCGCCCTGCTGCTCGCCATTGTCGCCGGCCAGAGCATGGCGCCGGCCGCGATCGCGGCGTCGCTCGCCTGGACGGTGGTGGGCGGCGTCGCGATCGGCCTTTCGGTCGCCGGCGCGCTGCTGCTGATCGCCGGCCGCACCGACGATCATCTCGTCGAGATCACGCTGACGACGATCGCGGCCTATGGCTCGTTTCTGCTGGCCGAGCACTTTCACATGTCTGGCGTTCTGGCGACGTTGTCGGCTGGCCTGCTCGTCGGCAATCTCGGCATGACGCGCTCGATCGCGGAGACCAGCCACGAACACATGATCGCCTTCTGGGAATATGCCGCCTTCCTCGCCAATTCGATCATCTTCATTCTGATCGGCGGCCACGAAGCGCACCAGCATCTCGAACGCGTGGCGCAGATTGCGGCCATCGCCATCGTGCTCGTTCTCGTCGCGCGCGCGATCTCGGTCTACCTGCTGTCGAGCGCATTCATTCCCACGAGCCTGCGGATCGATGCGCGCTACCAGCACGTGCTCGTCTGGGGCGGCCTGCGTGGCGCGCTGGCGCTGGCGCTCGCCCTGGCGCTGCCGGAGAGCATCGTCGAACGCGACGCCATCGTCGCCGTCGCCTTCGCGGTCGTCGCCTTCTCGATCTTCGTGCAGGGGCTGACGATGCCGTGGCTCATACGCAAGCTCGGGCTGACATCCGCAAATGCGACCACAAGCGGAAGCCCAAATCACTGAGGTCAACGTGCGGGGAGGAACGAAAACATGAACAGGATCGATCACCTTCGGCCAGACGGCCTGCAAAACAATCCCGCCTATTCGCATGTCGTCGTCGCGTCGGGCGCGCGTACGATCTACATTTCCGGACAGGTCGCGCTCGACGAAAGCGGCGCGCTCGTCGGCGCCGGCGATCTCGGCGCCCAGACGACACAGGTCATGCACAATCTCGGGCGCGCGCTGGCCAGCGCCGGCGCGAGTTTCGCCGATGTCGTGAAGATCACGACCTTCGTCGTCGGCTACACGCCTGAGATGCGGTCGGTCATCAGCGCCGCGCGCTCGCCGCATTTTCCCGAAGGCAAGCCGCCGGCGAGCACGCTCGTCGGCGTTCAGGCGCTCGCCGCGCCCGGCTGGCTGATCGAGATCGAGGCGATCGCGGTGGTCGACTGAAACATCCGATCGCGCCCGGCCCAAGCCGCAGCAGGCGGCCAGCGCGCTCAGCCTATCGTGACGTCCACCTTGCCGAGCGGCCCGAAATCCGCCACCGCGCGCTTGCCGTCGCCGGCATAGGGCACGGGCGCGATCGCCGAGCCGGTGGTGATGAG
>JAGRKN010000160.1:2815-4320 GCA_020442275.1 Rhodoblastus sp.
GGTCATCGGCCCCTGCACCCAGCTCGCGCAGCCCGCGAAATCCGCGATCAGCGAATGCGCGCCATGCGGCGGCGCCATCGGAATGAAGCTGCCGACCACTTCGATCGCGCAGCCCACACGCCTGGTGGCGGCTTTCACGGCGGCGGCGTCGACTGTCGCTTTCGTGGCGTCGAGATCTGCGCCCAGTTCCAGCACGAATTCGGCCTCATAGGCGCGCAAGAGGCCCGGCCGCGCCGGCAGTTTCGCCGGCGACGCGACGGTCATCTGCCGATAGAGACGACCCAGAAACTGGTCGTCCAGCTTGAAATTCGCCCGCGCGCCTGGATTGGTCGCGCCGATCTTCCAGCCGATCGGCGCATAGCCGTTTTCCGAAATCAGAATGCGCTCGGCCTCGAATTGCAATGCATAGGCGCCGGCGAGATCGGCGGGCGCCGCGGGCAGGGCGCCCTTGCCTCCGCCGTCGCGCAGCGCGATCAGGGTGCGGGCGTTGGTTGCAAGATCGGTCTGGCTCACATTCGTCTCCTCCACTGACCGCTCATAACCCCGATTTTCCGCGCGCGCGAGGCCTTGCCATCGGCGTTTCTTTATTAGAACATATCATGAACATTTTCGACGAGGCCAGCCATGACGCATTCTTCCGCCACCGAACAAGCGCCACGTTCAGTCGATCCGAAGCTCGCATGGGCGCTCGCACACCCCGAAAGCTTCCCGCTCGACGTCAACCGGGCGCCGCGCGACATGCTCCAGCGCGTGCCGGGCCTTCGCGCGCGCACAATCGATCGCATCATCGCGGCGCGGCGCCACACGGCGATCCGTCTGGTCGATCTCGACCGGCTGACCGGCGCGGCGCGCGACGTCAATGCGTTCGTCGTCACCGCCGACTGGCGCCCCGGCGGCGACCACGATCCCGTTGCATTTCAAGTGTCTGAGACAGCGCGGCAACTCGACCTTTTCGCGGGGCCGTAGCGCCCGCGCCTTGCCGACGCCGCCTTTGATCCATATCGCTTGCGCAATGCAGCGCGCTGCGCCAGATAACGCCCCATGACAGCCCAAGATCTTCCCGCCTGGATGCCCCTGTCGGCCTTCATCTGGATCGTCCAGATGATCGCCTATCACGGTTTCGGCCTCTGGTTCGAATGGCTCGACCGCACCAGCCGCCTGGCCGACTACAAGGTGCGCCCGGTCGATTCCTGGACCTACGCGCAGGTCCTGCCGCGCGTACTCGTCAACCAGGTCTTCATCCTGCTGCCGGCCATGGTCCTCGTCGAGAAGGCGGGTCTTGCCTTCGTCGGCCCGGCCCACATCACGCCGCTGATGTTCATCGTCGGCCTGATCGGCATGACCATCGGCCATGATCTCGTGCAATATGTCTCGCACGCCTGGATCCTGCATCGCCCGACGCTGATGCGCACGCTCGGCCATTCCGTCCATCATTCGACGACCGCCAGCCGCTCGATCAGCGCCTGCTTCATGAGCCCGATGGATTTCCTGATGGAGATCGCCGC
>JAGRKN010000160.1:4403-5334 GCA_020442275.1 Rhodoblastus sp.
GCCGGCGCCTTCGGCGGCGTTTACGAGCATTCCGGCTACGATTTCGGCGTCAAACTCGCGAAAAGCGACAATGCGCTCGCCCGTTTCGTCGCCAGCCGCATTTCCAGCAAAGCCCATGCCGAGCATCACAGTCGCGGCAACGTGTCCTATTCGGACGGGTTCGGCTCGTCCAACATCTGCGACACCGTCTTCAAGACCCGCTGGGACCTGGTGAAGCCGCGCGAGCGCCAGCGCCGGTCTACCGAGCCGGAAGGCGTTCATAATCCTTCATCCTGAGGGGACGCCGAAGGCGGCGTCTCGAAGGGTGGACGGGTCGGGTACGCTGGCGCGGCCATGCTTCGAGACGCCTGCCGCGCAGGCTCCTCCGCATGAGGGGTGGGAAGGGCCAGCCGCCCAAATCCTCTGAATAAGTGCCTGGCCGCCCGTGTGCGGCGCAGCGTCCCGCTTGCTTCCGCGCGCGGGTCTTGCCAGACTCTGCGCCCGCTTCGCGGGAGATATGCGTCCGTCGCTGGGATCGGTATTATGAAAGTCACTTTGGAAAGAGCGGCCCTGTTGAAGTCGCTCGGGCACGTCCATCGCGTGGTGGAGCGCCGCACGACCATTCCGATCCTGTCGAACGTGCTCTTGCAGGCCGATGGCCGCGACCTGCTGCTGAAGGCCACCGACCTCGACCTCGAAGTGACCGAAACGGTCGCCGCCGACGTCGGCATGGAGGGCGGCACGACGCTGCCCGCGCATACGCTGTACGACATCGTCCGCAAGCTGCCCGAGGGCGCGCAGGTCTCGCTCGACGGCGCGAGCGAAGGCGGGCAATTGCTGCTGAAATCCGGCCGTTCGCGCTTCACGTTGCAGAGCCTGCCGGAAAGCGACTTCCCCGACATTTCCGCCGGCGAGATGACGCACAAATTCACGATCGCCGCCGGCGATCTGA
>JAGRKN010000161.1 GCA_020442275.1 Rhodoblastus sp.
CGTGCAGGAATTCGACCAGCTCGTATGTCCGGGCGCGAACCTCCAGAACGGCCGGCGTCTGTTCGATCGCCGTAAAGTGATTTCGAATATGATGCACGCAACTGCCGGAGGGGCCGACAATATAATCGAAGCCCTTGAAATTGCGGGCGAGCAGCGCCTCGGCTCCAGCGGCCTCCGCTTCAAATCCACTATTGGCCATCGGCTGGCCGCAGCAGGTCTGTTCGGTCGGATAGACGACGTCGAGACCGAAACGCTCGAGTAATTCGAGCGTCGCCACGCCGACTTCCGGGAATAAGGCGTCTATGAAACAGGGAATGAAAAGCCCGACTTTCATGTGCTTTCCGATCTGGGCGCGGCCCGAGGCGCGGGAGCGCGCCATTGCAATTGTCCAGTGGATCGAGGTTTCGTGCGCGGTGCTTTGCGCAGTTGGGCGCAAGAGCGCAAGACCCGTCGCTCGCGCGCTTCAGCCGTCGCAGGCGGCGTACGCGCCGGCCTGGCGGGAGCCCTGCCCCCACCAGGCTCCGCTGCGTTATTAGGGGCCAACTAGATAGGTGAACGGCGGCACGTAGGCCTGGCAGGTGATGAGCACGCCCACAAGCGCCGCCAGCGCGAGCGAATGAAAAAACACAAAGCGCAGGATCGCGCCCTCGTGCCCGTACCATTTCGTCGCGGTAGAGGCGACGACGATGGATTGCGCGTCGATCATCTTGCCCATGACGCCGCCCGATGAATTTGCCGCCGCCATAAGAACAGGATTGAGCCCAAGCTGCTCCGCGCTGATCTTCTGCAAGCCGCCGAACAGAACATTGGAGGATGTGTCAGACCCCGTCAGCGCCACGCCGAGCCATCCGATCATCGCGCCGAAGAACGGATAGAATACGCCAGTCTTCGCAAACGCCAGCCCAAGGGTCGCATCCGTGCCCGAATATTTGGTCACGAAACCCAACGCCAACATGCAGGCGATTGTCAGTAGCGAGTAGCGGACAAGATGCAGAGTCTGCCCGAATATGCGCGCCAGTGCTCCGGGACCGTGGCCCAGCAAGAGGCCGGACACAATCGAGGCCAAGAAGATTCCCGTGCCCGCCGCCGACAGCAGATTCAGCGAATAGACGGCCGTCTCGGGACTTGCCTTGGCGACGACAGGCGGCGCCTTTAGGACGAGGTTGTGCAAACCTTCGATCGGAAATTTCGCGATCCAAAGTCCGTCGAGCCACGCCTTGACTTGCGGCGTGCCCCAGGCGAACACGAATAGGGAAAGAATAACCCACGGCATCCACGCGCGCGCGACCGCGCTCGTCGAAGTCGTGTCGGCCTGATGCTCGTGCGGGGCATCCGATAACGGCGCGCCGTATTTGGCGGGCATATCCTTCATCACGTCCTTTGGCTTCCAAACGCGCAAGAAGAGCGCGAGGCTGACCATCGACACGATTGCGGCCACGACGTCGACCAGCCAGGGGCCGTGAAAATTTGACACAGCATATTGCGGTATGGCGAAGGAGACGCCGGCCACAAGAATCGCCGGCCAGATATCCATCATCTTGCGGAAGCCAACAAACGCCCAGATCAACCAGAACGGCACCATGAGCGAAAAGAACGGCAATTGCCGCCCGATCATGCCGCTCAAGGCCTGAAGATCGAGCCCTGTCACAGCCGCAAGCGCGATGACTGGAGTGCCGAGCGCGCCATAAGCGACGGGCGCCGTATTGGCGATCAGCGAGAGCCCGGAAGCGGCGAGCGGCGAAAAGCCAAGACCGATCAGCATGGCCGCAGTCACCGCCACGGGCGTTCCGAAACCAGCTGCGCCCTCGAAGAAGGCGCCGAGTGAAAAGGCGATAAAAAGCAGCTGCAATCGGCGATCTTCGCTGATTCCGCTGATCGAGCGTTGGAGAACTTCGAACTCGCCTTTCTCATTGGTGAGCTGGTAGAGAAAAATGATGTTGAGCACGAGCCAGCCAATCGGCAGCAGACCGAAGGCCGCGCCATAGGCCGCGGACAAGCCCGCCATGCCAGCCGGCATTCCAAAACCAACAATGGAGACCAGGAGCGCGGCGACGAGCCCAAGGATCGCAGCCCAATGAGCCTGAATCTCGAATATTGCGATTGCCCCGAGCAGGACGACCACAGGGATGGCGGCCACTCCCGTTGAAAGTAACGCGTTGTGGAACGGGTCATAGATTTGAGTCCAGGCCACGATCTTCCTCCTAGCGCCGCGCTCTTTTCGGCGGCTTGGCGAGCGCCGATGTGC
>JAGRKN010000162.1 GCA_020442275.1 Rhodoblastus sp.
CGTGCAGGAATTCGACCAGCTCGTAAGTGCGGGCGCGAACCTCCAGAACGGCGGGCGTCTGTTCGATCGCCGTGAGGTGATTTCGAATATGATGCACGCAACTGCCGGAGGGGCCGACGATATAATCGAAGCCCTCGAAATTGCGGACGAACAGCGCCTCGGCTCCAGCGGCCTCCGTTTCAAATCCGCTATTGGCCATCGGCTGGCCGCAGCAGGTCTGTTCGGTCGGATAGACAACGTCGAGACCGAAACGTTCGAGCAATTCGAGCGTTGCCACGCCGACTTCCGGGAAATAGGCGTCTATGAAACAGGGAATGAAAAGTCCGACTTTCATGTGCTTGCCGATCTGGGCGCGGCCCCGTCGCTATTGCAATTGTCCAGTGAATTGAGGTGCCGTGCGCGATGCGTTGCGCAGTTGGGCGCAAGAGCGCAAGACCAGCCGCTCGCGCGCTTCAGTCGTCGCAAGCCGCGCGCGCCGGCCCGGCGGGAGCCCGGCCCCCACCGGGCTCCACTGCATATTAGGGGCCAACCAGATAGGTGAACGGCGGCACGTAGGCCTGGCAGGTGATGAGAACGCCCACAAGCGCCGCCAGCGCGAGCGAATGGAAAAACACAAAGCGCAGGATCGCGCCCTCGTGCCCGTACCATTTCGTCGCGGTGGAGGCGACGACGATGGATTGCGCGTCGATCATCTTGCCCATGACGCCGCCCGATGAATTGGCCGCCGCCATTAGTACTGGATTGAGCCCAAGCTGCTGCGCGCTGATCTTCTGCAAACCGCCGAACAGAACGTTGGAAGATGTGTCAGACCCCGTCAGCGCCACGCCGAGCCATCCGATCATCGCGCCGAAGAACGGATAGAATACGCCCGTCTTCGCAAACGCCAGCCCGAGGGTCGCATCCGTGCCCGAATATTTGGTCACGAAACCCAGCGCCAACATACAGGCGATCGTCAATAGCGAGTAGCGGACAAGATGGAGAGTCTGCCCGAATATGCGCGCCAGCGCTCCGGGACCGTGGCCCAGCAAAAGGCCGGACACGATCGACGCCAAGAAGATTCCCGTGCCCGCCGCCGACAGCAGATTCAGCGAATAGACGGCCGCCTCGGGACTCGCCTTGGCGACGACGGGCGGCGCCTTTAGGACGAGGTTGTGCAATCCTTCGATCGGAACTTTCACGATCCAAAGTCCGTCGAGCCACGCCTTGACCTGCGGCGTGCCCCAGGCGAACACGAATAGGGAAAGAATGACCCAGGGCATCCACGCGCGCGCGACCGCGCTCGTCGAAGTCGTGTCGGCCTGACGCTCGTGCTGGGTATCCGATAACGGCGCGCCATATTTGGCGGGCATATCCTTCATCACGTCCTTCGGCTTCCACACGCGCAAGAAGAGCGCGAGGCTGACCATCGACACGATTGCTGCCACGACGTCGACCAGCCAGGGGCCATGAAAATTTGACACAGCATATTGCGGTATGGCGAAGGAGACGCCCGCCACAAGAATGGCCGGCCAGATATCCATCATCTTGCGGAAGCCGACAAACGCCCAGATCAACCAGAATGGCACCATGAACGAAAAGAACGGCAATTGCCGCCCGATCATGCCGCTCAAGGCCTGAAGATCGAGCCCTGTCACAGCCGCAAGCGCGATGACCGGCGTGCCGAGCGCACCATAAGCGACGGGCGCGGTATTGGCGATCAGCGAGAGCCCGGAAGCGGCGAGTGGCGAAAAGCCAAGCCCGATCAGCATGGCCGCGGTCACCGCCACGGGCGTTCCGAAACCAGCCGCGCCCTCGAAGAAGGCGCCGAGCGAAAAGGCGATAAAAAGCAGTTGCAATCGGCGATCTTCGCTGATTCCGCTGATCGAGCGTTGGAGAACTTCGAACTCGCCTTTCTCGTTGGTGAGCTGGTAGAGAAAAATGATGTTGAGCACGAGCCAGCCAATCGGCAGCAGACCGAAGGCCGCGCCATAGGCCGCGGACAAGCCTGCCATGCCGGCCGGCATTCCAAAACCAACAATGGAGACCAGGAGCGCGGCGACGAGCCCAAGGATCGCAGCCCAATGAGCCTGAATCTCGAATATTGCGATTGCCCCGAGCAGGACGACCACAGGGATGGCGGCCACTCCCGTTGACAGCAACGCGTTGTGGAACGGGTCATAGATTTGAGTCCAGGCCACGATCTTCCTCCTAGGGCCGCGCTCTTTTGGGCGGCTTGGCGAGCGCCGATGTGCTCGGACGGCGCGTCGCATGGCGCTTGCCGTCCTTGAGCCCGATCATGGCCTCGCCCGTTTCCCCTTCCGAGACACGGCATTCTTGTATATACTGTTATTCCGGCCTTACTGGTATGACCAGATAGACCATAATCATGACACTTGGTCAGAGATGTCAAGCCGGTTAGACGAACGGATTTTGTCGAGCGTTGGCTGTTTGATAAGGTCGCCAGCGCGGGATCTGTCTGCTGCAACACGCCGCTTGCGCTGATCGAGCGATGCGCCATTCCGCGAATTGAAGTTTTTGGAAACGATCGAACACGATGACTCAAAAAGTTCACAAGACCCTATTCGAGTCGGTCATGCCGCCTGCCCGCGTGAAACTCTCCGATTCAATCATCGATCAGATCGAGAAATTGATCGTGAGCGGTGCGCTCAAGCCCGGAAACCAGCTGCCGCCCGAGCGCGAGTTCTCGGAATGGCTTGGCGTATCGCGTCCGTCGCTACGCGAGGCCTTGCTGAGGCTCGAGGGTCGTGGGCTCGTCACTGTGCGACGTGGCGGTGGTTACGCGGTCGCCGACGTCACCGCACCGACACTGACCGATCCGCTTGTCCATCTGCTGCAGCAGCATCCGCCCGCGGCGTTCGACATTCTCGAACTTCGGCACGGTCTGGAAGAGCTGGCCGTGTATCTGGCGGCGAGCCGCGCGACGCCGATCGATCACAAAAAAATCACGCGTCGCTACAATGAACTCTCCAAGATCGACAAGAAGGGCGGTAACGATCTTGCGAGCGCGGACGCCGACCTTGAATTCCACATGTCCATCGCCGAGGCCTCGCACAATGTCGCGCTCATGCATGTGATGCGCGGATTGATGAACCTCTATCGCACCAGCACGCTGAGATTTCGTCAGTGCATCTACTCGTTGCACGATGGCAGCGAGAACATTCTACATGAGCAGCATCGCGCCATCTACCGGTGCGTAATCAAAGGCGACCCCAAGGCCGCCAGGGACGCCGCGCATTTACACCTGAGCTTCATCGAGGCTTCGCTGCGCGAGGCGGACGGCGCCGCAAAGCGATCGCAGCCGTCCGATAAGCCGCCGCGCGCGAGACGGCGGTCTCCACGCGCGGAAAAAAGCTAATCGCAGATCAGGCCCGTGGGCCGACGAGTCCCGGTCCTTGAACAACAAGAGCGTCGGAAAACGGCGTGGGAAGCACAGGGAGGCGACAGTGCGCGACGAACCTGCACGCACAATCGAGGTCGACTATGCGGCGCTTGCGCAAGCGCTGGAGGCCGTGGCGCCCAAGGCGCGCATCGCGACCGATCCGCTGCGGACGCTGTGTTACGGGACGGACGCGAGCTTCTATCGCTTGACGCCGAAGATCGTTCTGACCGTTGAAAACGAAGCGGAGGTCGTCGGCGCCCTGGCGCTGTGC
>JAGRKN010000163.1 GCA_020442275.1 Rhodoblastus sp.
GCGAACAGACGCCCTTCTATCCGCGCTCGCCTTACGCGGTCGCGAAACTCTACGGCCACTGGATCACGGTCAATTATCGCGAGAGCTTCGGCTTCCACGCCTCGTCCGGCATTCTCTTCAACCACGAGAGCCCGCTGCGCGGCATCGAATTCGTGACGCGCAAGGTGACGGACGGCGTCGCGCGCATCAAGCTCGGCAAGGCGAAGGAGCTGCGCCTCGGCAACATCGACGCCAAGCGCGACTGGGGCCATGCGCGCGACTACGTGCAGGCCATGTGGATGATGCTGCAGCAGGACAAGCCCGACGATTATGTCGTGGCGACCGGCGTCACCACCACGGTGCGCGACATGTGCCGCATCGCCTTCGACTATGTCGGCATGGACATGGACAAGCATGTCGTGATCGATCCGGCCTTCTATCGTCCGGCCGAAGTCGACGTGCTGCTCGGCAATCCCGACAAGGCCAAGGCCAAACTCGGCTGGCAGGCCACGACCACGCTCGAGCAGATGATCAAGGAAATGGTCGACGCCGATCTCGAGCGCGTCAAGAATTCCGAAACGCTCTGATCGAGCTGCGGCGATGTCGGTTCGCTATCAGCGCATCCTGTTGACCGGCGGCACTGGCTTCGTCGGCGGGTATCTCGCGCCGGCGATCGCGGCCGCCTGGGCGGGCGCCGAACGCGTGCTGCTGCGCCGCCCCGGCGAGACGGTTCTGCGCGACGGTTGGCGCCCGCTCGACGCGGAAGTGACCGACAGCGCCGCCATCGGCCGCATCGTCGCTGACCTGAAGCCCGATCTCGTGCTGCATCTGGCCGCGCAGGCCGCGATCGGCGCGACCGCCGAAATGGCGGAAGCGACATGGCGCGTGAATTTCGGCGGCACGCTCGAACTCGCGCACGCCTGCCAGCGCGCCTGCCCCGACACGACATTCTTCTTCGTTTCGTCGTCGGAGGTCTACGGCTGGAGCTTCCGCGACGGCGTCGCGAACGAAGACACCTGGCTGCGCCCGATGAACGCCTATGCGCGCGCCAAAGCCGCCGCTGAATCCATGCTGCCGGACGTGCTGCCGCAGGCGCGCCTCATCATCGCGCGGCCGTTCAACCATACGGGGCCCGGTCAGGATGTCCGCTTCGTCCTGCCCTCGCTCGCCCAGCAGATCGCCGATGTCGAGGCGGGCCGCAGGCCGCCGCGTCTCGAGCTCGGCAATCTCGAGGCCAGCCGCGATTTTCTCGACGTGCGCGACGTCTGCGACGCCTATATCGCCATGCTGCAGAGGTCGGCGGCGCCGGCGGAACGCAGCATCTACAATGTCGCTTCCGGCGGCTCGTGGAAGATCGCCGATCTCGTCGAAAAGTTTCGCGCCCATGCGCGTTCGCCATTCGAGGTAACGGTGGATCCGAAACGCCTGCGACCGAGCGACGTGCCGATGGCGGTCGGTTCCGCGCGGCGACTGCAAGAGGCGACCGGCTGGAAACCGACCATCGGCGTCGATGCGATCGTTGAAGACCTGCTCGCGCATTGGCGCGCGGCCGGCGCCGCGTCCAAGGCGTAGGGAGACGGCGATGGGCGACGATCCTTCCGCGTCCGACGGAAAAGCCTCCGACCGCCTCCGCATTCTCGAATTCCAGGTCGACCAGCTTCGTCGCGAACTCGAACGTCTCGAAAAACGCCACGCCGAAGCGATCTACAGCGCCGCTTGGCATTTCGGCGCGCCCGTGCGCATCGTCGAGCGCGCGATCCGAAAGCTCCTCGCGAAACCAGCGTCAGCGGACGCGCCCGCGTCTGTCGCTGTTGCGCCTTCGGCTCCGGTGACAAAACCCGCGCCTGCGCAACGGCTGCTCGTCGATGTCACCGCCATCGTCGCGCATGACGACAGGACAGGCATCCAGCGCGTCGTGCGCCAGGTCGTGCGCGCGCTCTATGCGGAGAGCGACCTCGGCGTGACGCCGATCGCCGTACGCTTGCGGGACGGCAAACTCTGGACCTGCGAGGCCTACGTCGCGGCCGAAACCGGCCGCGCGAAATCAGCCGAAGATTGTCCGCTCGCAATCGAAACCGGCGACCGGCTGCTGATGCTCGACAACAGCTGGAAGGATTTCACGGCCTTCACGAGCGTGTTCGCGGAGGTGCGCGCCAGACAGGGCGCGATCGTCTCCTGCGTCTATGATCTCATTCCGCAGCTCTACAAGGGCGCATCCGTCGGCGACGTGCCCGAGGTGCATCTCGCCTGGCTGAAGGCCGCGCTTCTGGAAAGCGATGCCCTGATCGCGATCTCCAGAACCGTGGCCGAAGAGCTTTGCGCCTTCATCGTGGACGAGAAACTGCCGCATCGGCAGGGGCTCGAGATCGGCTGGTTTCATTGCGGTTCGGACATCGCACCCGTCGGCGCGGGCGAAGCAAGCGCCGCGATCCGCGCCGCATTCTTGGCCGCGAAAGCATTCCTGCTCGTCGGCACGCTCGAGCCGCGCAAGGGCCACGCGGTCGCGCTCGCCGCATTCGATGCCTTGTGGGCCAGCGGCGTGGATACGCGGCTCGTGTTCATCGGCCGGCGTGGCTGGCACGTCGACGCCGTCGTCGACGACATCACATCGCATCCGGAATTCGGCCGGCGCCTGTTCTGGTTCGATGCGGCCGGCGATATCGATCTCGCTTTCGCCTACGACCATTGCGCGGCGGCGCTCGCTCCCTCCTACGCGGAAGGGTTCGGCCTGCCGATCGCGGAAGCAGCGTGGCGCGGCAAGCCAGCGCTGTGCAGCGACATTCCCGTGTTTCGCGAAATCGGCGGCGAGGGCGCGCTCTATTTCCGAGTCAACGACGCCACGGCCCTGGCGCAGCTCGTTCGCGACTTCCTCGAAGGCCGCGCCGTCGCCGACCCCGCGCGCGTCGTGCGCCCGACCTGGCGCGAGGCGGCCTTGCGCATTGTCGACGTCGTCGTTCGCGACGACTGGATGCGCACGCTGCCGCGATGACACGGAACGTCGTTTCACCCATGCTCGCCTGAACGGAGACGCGGGATGCGCGCAAGCGATGCGATCGAGACAGAACTGGCGGACGCGCTGGCCCGCCACGGTCTCGGTTTTGCCCGCATGGCCCCAGATGGAACGCTGCTCGCCCGCGCCGGCGCCGCGCTCGACTGGCTGCCGGAGATCGGCGGCGATTGTCTGGCGACGCCGCTCCTGTTCGGCATGGCCGACGAACTCGCCGCCCTGCGCGCCGGCGCCCGCGACGTCGTCGCCCTGCCTTCGATAGGGCTCGATTCCGGCGAGAAGATCAGCGTCACCATCTCGTGGGACGAGGCGCAGGAAGTTTATTCCATCGCCGCCGCGCGCGCTTTCGGCGCGAGCGAGACCGAAACCATGCTGGTGCGCGAGCGTCGCGAACGCCGCCTTGCCGACGAGCAAGCCGAGGCCGCGCGGCGGCGCGCGCACATCAGCGACGCCCTCTATCGCGACATAGTCGAATCCTCGGCCGATCTCGTTCTGCGGATCGCGGCCGATGGAAGGATCTCGTTCGCCAACACGCATGCGCAGGCCTTTTGCGGACGCGGCCTCGATGCAATCGTCGGCGCGCGTCTCGACGACGCGCTGCGCCCGCTCGATGGCGTCGGTTGGCAGGCGCTCGCTCGCCGCGCGAACGAAGAGACTTTCGAGCAGAAAATCGCGGCCGCCGATGGCCGCACGGCCTGGATTCTCTGGCGCGTCACCTGGCTCGGCGCCGCCGAGGGGCCGCCGGAATTCCAGGCGGTCGGCCGCGACATCACGCGCCTGCGCGAATTGCAGGCCGAGGTCGCGCGGGCGCAGGCTCAGGCGCGGGAAGCGCTCGTCATGCGCGAACGCCTGACCATCGCGCATGATCTGCACGACACGATTGTCCACGCGCTCGTCGCCGTCGTCGCGCAATTGCGCCTCGTCCGCAAGCTCGCCGATCGCGCGCCCGACCGCGTGCCCGAAGAACTCGCGCGCGCCGAGGACGCAGCGAGCGCCGGCCTCGCGCGCGGACGCGAAGCGCTCGGCCAGGTGCGGTTCCAGCGGGCCGGCGACGAGGGGCTTGCGGTGGCGCTGCATCGCGCGGCGGGCAGGTTCCGCGAACGGACCGGACTGTTCCTGGATGTCGAGATCGACGAAAACGCAACCGGCGTTCAAGGCGAACTGGCGGAACGGCTCTATCGCATCGCCGAGGAGGCCCTGCGCAATGTCGAGCGCCATGCTCAGGCCAGCCGCGTCCGGCTCGCAGCCGGCGTCTTTGGCGACGACGTCAGCATCGAAATCGCCGACGACGGCCGCGGTTTCGAGGCCGACGCCGCGCATCCCGGCCATTACGGGCTTGCGGGCATGGCGGAACAGGCGCAAATGATCGGTGGACAATTTGTCGTGCAGACGAGCCCCGGCCAGGGCGCACGTATCGTCATACGTGCGCCGCTCGTTCATCAGGAGAGTTAGTATGTCCGGGACATCGGCTAGCCAGCCGCCGACGCGCGTCATGATCGTGGAGGATCAGCAGCTGATCCGCCGCGCGTTCAGGACCATGCTGTCGCTCGAACCAGATCTCGACGTCGTGGCGGAGGCGGGCGACGGGCTGGAGGCGGTGCGGCTCGCCAAGCTGACCAAGCCCGAAGTCATTCTCATGGACCTGCAGATGCCGCGCCTGGGCGGCGTGGCGGCGACCCGGCAGATTCTCGCGGACCTGCCCGAAACGCGCATCATCGTTCTGACAACCTTCGATACCGACGAAATCGTGCTCGACGCGATTTCGGCGGGCGCGGTCGCCTACCTGCTCAAGGACGCCGCCGAGGCCGACATTCTCGCCTCCATCCGTGGCGAGACCCGGCTTTCGCCCGCGGTCGCCTCCAAGGTGCTGGGCGCGATCCGCCGTTCATACAAGGCCGAGGAAAACGCTGGCGGCGACGACGGTTCCGAGGAGGCCCTGACCACACGCGAGGATGCGATCCTTCGGCTTGTCGCGATCGGACGCAGCAACAAGGAAATCGCCAACGAGCTCAATCTCGCCGAAGGCACGGTCAAGAACTACGTCAGCCGGATCATAGACAAGCTCAATGTGCGCTCGCGCACAGAGCTCGCCGTCAAGGCGGTCAAGTCCCGGCCAAAATGACCAAAGTCATCCACGCTCGATGACGAAGGTTAGATGTATACATATGAACTACATGGGATTGAACACGCGACGTTCACGAAAGGACGCCGGCCATGTTCAATCCAAACGCTTCGGCGAACAATGACGCTCGCCTTGAAACCGAAAGCGCTGGCGCGTCGCATGCGACGCCCCTCGCCATTGTCATCGTCACTGATGATCGTACGACCGCGCAGGCTCTGGTAAGCGCCTGCGAATTGATGCCTTCCTATGATTGTCGCGTTCGCGTCGCCGCCTTGCGCGACGATCCCGCGCGTCTGCGGGCCATGCCCGACGAAGTGCTCATCGTCGACGCGGCCAACGCGCCGGAGCGCCGCCTCGACCCCGCACGCTATCCCGCCTCGCCGTGCGTATCGGTCGTGCATGCGACGACGTCGGCCGAGGTCGACCAGGCCGCGCGTTCGCACGCGGTCATCCTGTTCGACAAACTCTCTCCTGCCGCTCTCGAATTGGCGGTGCGCGCGGCGCAGCGGAACTGCCGCGCGCTGACCATCGCCCGCCGCACGCTCGAGGCTGTGGAACGTTCCGCGATCTCGGCCCGCGACAACCATCGACGCATGGTCGAGGAAGTCAGTCCGATCGCGCACGCGCTCGAAGGCCTTCTCGACATCATGGGCGCCGAGAACGCCGCCAATGGCGAATTGACGCCGACCCAGTTCGGTCTGTTGCGCAACTGGACGCGCGACCTCGTGCGCTCTGTCGCGCGACACCAGGACGCCAGCGCGGCGCCGGTCGGGGCGCAGGCCGATTTCAGCGCGATCGTGGAAAATTGCGTCGCGCATTTCCGTAGAAAGTCCGAGGGGCTCGGCCATACCCTGGTGCTTTCGAACCCCCAGGAGCCGGTGGTCGTCGCTGTCGATCCGCGCCGTCTGCACGCCGCGATCCGCCAATTGACGGAAAGCGTGCTCGACCGCGAATTGCGCGACCGCCGCATCGACGTCGTTCTGTGGCGTTCGATGGACGAATGCCGCCTCGCGATCGTCAGCGGTCCGCCAGCGCGGCGCGGCGGCGAGGCGAACGAGGAAACCGCGCCGTCGCCGGTGCGGCCGGCTGGGCCGGCAGACGAACGTTTCGCGGGAGCGCTGGCCCAATTGCGGCAGCTCGGCGCAGTCGTCGAGACGAGTTGCGCGAGCGCATACGGCTCGAGCTTGCTCGTGTCGTTGCCGATCGCCTGATCGTCAGAGCCCGCGCCGGACGATATCCGCGCCCATCGACTGGAACAGCGCCTGCACGCCCTCGCCCGTGCGCGCGCTGGTCCGCACGACCTCGCTTGGCGCGAGGCCGGCGCCGGAAAAAGCGTCCGCGCCCATGTCGGCGAGATCGATCTTGTTGACGATCACGCGTGTCGGGCGCCCTGGAAAGGCGTCGGCGAAACTCGCGGCCAGCCGCTCCGCCTTGGCGAGCGTCGCAGGACGCGTCGCATCCGATACGATCAACGCGCCGGACGCGCCCTTGATGTAGACGGTCTCGAAGATCCGCGCGCCGAAATCGCCGTCCGTATCCCATAGCATGAGTTTCAGCGCCCGCCCGTCGTCGAGCGCGATCTCGTGCGAGAGAATGTCGACGCCGATCGTCGATTTGTACTCGCCTTCGAACCTGTCGAAGACGAAGCGTCGCGCGAGCGAGGACTTGCCGACGCCGATTTCGCCGAGCAGCATGACTTTGGCGGAGAGCGTCACGGGCGGGGCTCATCCATCGACGCGAGTTCGAAAGTCACGCGGCGGTCGCGTGGATCGCTCTCCGCCCCGGTCTGGGCGAAGCCCGGACGGGTGACGATCCGCAGGCGCGCCTTGTCCACGCCCTGAGCGGCGAGCAATTCGGCGACGGCGGTCGCGCGCATCTGTCCGATAACGAGATTGCGTCGCTCGCCGCCCGTCGAATCCGTATAGCCGACGACGCGCAAGGCAAGATCGTTGCCCTTGAGCGCCGCAGCAATCTGGCTCGCACGCTTCTCGGCGACCGCGCGATCGGCGAACGTATCCTGACGCGAGAAATAGATCGCCGTGTCCGCCAGCATGGCGATCAGTTTTTCGCGCGGCGTACGCGCCGCGGTCGCTGACAGGGCCGTCAATCGGTCCGAAATATCGCGCGCTTCCGCGCGCAAGGCGTCGTCTGATTGCTTGTTTGCGGCGGATTGCGCCGCAAGCGTCGCGTCTGCGTCGCTGACCCGCGCAGAAAGCGTCGCGAGGCGTCCGGTCAGATCGGCCAGTTCCGTGCCGATCTGTTCCTGCCGCTTGCGCGTCTCCTCCGCTTGCTGGACCGTGTTGATGCTCGCCGTATGCGCGACGACCCTGTAGGGCGCCGCGGACGCCTCGAGCGCCTTCTCGACCGCGCCGGCCGCGGCATCGGAGGATACGAGGCCGGCGAGCGTCACCGTCCTTGCCGCGTGATCGACGGTCACGCGCAGTGGAAAGGCGTCGAGTTCCGGATGCGCGGTCAACGCCTGCGCGAATGCGGCATCGATGCGCCTTTCATGCAGGCCGCGCAGGATCGGTCCGCTCGCCCACCACGCGAGAAGCGCGAGCAGCGCGGCGCCGACGAGAACCAGAGGCAAGCTCGATTTCTTCTCCGCCGGCAGCCGTTGCTGGAACAGCGTCTCGGCCATATGCGCGAGCGCGGGCGTCGCATCGTCGGGCGCGTGATCGATGCGCGACACCAGCGACAGGAAGGCGTCGTCCACTTCGCGCTCGTGCTCGGGACGCAACGCACCCGCGCATTCCGCCGCCACGAGATAGACCGGCGCGCCGCGCAGGAAGACGCGCGCCTGCCCGAGATCGAGCGTGCGCAACTCGCCGCTGCGCGACCCATAGACGCTGGACGCGAATTCCGTGATCGCCGCGATCAGGCCGCTGACGAGTTCGGACTGGTCGTCTGTCTCGTCGTCAGCGTGCCAGGCGGCGACAAGCCGCCCGCTGCCACGTTCGAGCAGCAGAAGACGCCGCAACTCCGGCCGCTGCGCCTCGGCGAGCGCGAGTTCGCTCAGCGGCCGACCGGTCATCATCGAGCGGAAGCGAAGGCGCCAGTACCGCGTCGACAGCGTACGGTCGAGCCGCTCGTTGAGGTCGGCGACGAGATCGCGGAAGGCGTTGGCGACGGCGGCGGTCACAAGGCGACCCGTGATCGGGTACAGCGCCTCCACCATCATATCCTTGGAATTCTTGATCTCGTTGCGGATCGCCGCGACCACGACCGGCGCGACCGCGCCGGCGAGTTCGCGATGGCGCGCGATCTCGGCCTTTCGGAAGGCTTCAACCAGAATTTCCGAGGTCGCCGCTTCCAGCCGGTCGGGCGTGCCGACGCGCTTGTCGAGCGCTTCGATGCGCGCCTCGCTCGCCGCCAGCCGGTCGGTCTCCGGCGCCAGCAGCAATTGCTTGAGGCGATCGAATTCGAATTCCGACTGGCCGGCGGGCCGGTTCATGTCAGCGGGCCTTTCCGCCCGCTCCCAGCGCCCGGATGGTCGCGCCGAGATCGGCGATCGCCTGCCCAATATTGTCGATCGACTGGTTGTGCTTGCTGTCGGTGTCGCGGCCCTGCTGGGCGAGCATCGCTTCCAGCGAGGCGAAACGGGCGCTCATGTCGTCGCGAAGCAGCGCGATCTGGCGATCGATATCGTCGAGCCGGGCCTCGGTCGAGCGCTTGGTCGCGCCGAAAAGCAGTTCCCGCACCTGATCGATCGCGCCCGTTTCGGTCATGGCGGCAACCCCCGCGGCGCCGTTGGCGGCGTCTGGCTTGTTGTTACGCATAGAACTTCCTCTGTCCCTGGCGGTCTAGGTTGGTCCTGCAGACATTATCCGATCCGGCGCCATTGCGCTAAGCAAAACCGCCGATACGTAAACAGGACGCCGTCCGCAATTGCCCCAGCGGGTTAATCTGCCGGCTTACGGCCCCGGCGGTTAACTCCGGGGCAACAGCCCGCGTTTAGGCTGCGCTGCCGCCTTCGGTCGCGAGCGCCAATCGGAACCGCCATGCCCGACGACAATATGCCCGACGCGTCAGAACCCGCCCTCAACCTGCGTGGCCTGTCAAAATCCTTCGGCAAGCCCGCGGTCGACCGCCTCGATCTGACGATCCGGTCGGGCGAATTCTACGCGCTGCTCGGCCCCAACGGCGCCGGCAAGACAACGACGCTGCGCATGGTCGCGGGCTTGTTGCCGCCCGATTCCGGCACAATCTCGATCTTCGGGGTCGACGCCTTGCGCGACCCGATCGCCGCCAAGCGCATGACCGCCTGGCTGCCGGACGAGCCCATGCTCTACGACAAGCTGACCCCGGTCGAATATCTCGAATTCGTCGCCGGCCTCTGGGGCGTGCCGCCTGAAATCGCCGAGCCGCGCGCCGACGAGCTTCTGGCGACGCTCGGCCTCGCCGACAACGCCCGCGCCCGCTGCGAGGGTTTTTCGCGCGGCATGAAGCAGAAGGTGGCGCTGGCCGGCGCGCTGATCCACGACCCGAAGCTGCTGATGCTCGACGAGCCGTTGACCGGCCTCGACGCGCAGGCCGCCCGCCTCGTGAAGGACCTGTTGCGCGAACGCACGCGCCGGGGCTGTGCGATCGTCCTGACGACCCACATTCTCGAAGTGGCGGAGCGCCTCGCCGATCGCATCGGCATCATCCAGCACGGCCGTCTCGTCGCCGAGGGTGGACTTGCCGACCTGCAGGCGCAGGCCGGCGGCGCTGGCGCAACGCTCGAGGAAGTTTTCCTGGCGCTCACCGGCGCTCCGGCCGAACGCGCCGCCTGATGAGCGCCCGCCCCGCGACCTTCCGCTGGTTCGCCGCGCACGACCTCAAGCTGGCGCGCCGGCGCGTCCGCGCCTTCTTCGGCTCCTCGGGACCGATCAAGATCGCGCTCATACTCGGCGCGGCCATCCTCTTCTTCCACATGCTCGCCATTTTCGCTCTGGGCACGGCGCTCGAGGATTTCGACGACGGGCGGCGCGCGCTCTACCCCTATGTCGGGTCCGCTGCGCTGTTCATCCTGCCGTGGATCGTCTCGCAGGCGCTGACCAATGCGACACGCGCGCTCTACACGCGCGGCGATCTCGACATCGTTCTGTCCTCGCCCATGCCCGCGCGCCCCGTCTTCGCCGCGCGCAGCCTGGCGATCGCACTCGAATCCATCCTGTCGGTCGCGATCTTCATCCTGCCGATCGCCAATGCGCTCGCCCTGCTCGCGGACGGACGCTGGCTCGCGGTCTATCCCGCGCTGGCGGCCGCCGGCCTGTTCGGGACCGCGATCGGCCTTGTACTGATGCTCGGCCTGTTCCGCTTCGTCGGGCCCCGACGCACACGGGTCGTCGCCAATGTGCTGGCGACGCTGATCGGCGCCTCCTTCGCCATCGGCCTGCAAGCCTACAATATCGCGCCCGCGGCCTATCGCATGGCGATTGCGGACTGGCTCAGCGGCGCGCGCGCTGGCGGCCTGCTCGATTCCGACAGCGTGATCTGGCTGCCCGTGCGCGCCGCGGCGGGCGAACCCGTCGCGCTTGCGCTCTGGTGCGCCGTCTCGCTCGGCCTGTTCCTGGTCGCCGTCCTCTCGCTCGGCGATTTCTTCATGCGCGGCGCGGGCGCGGCCATCGGCTCCGAACGTCGCGAGGCGCCCCGCGTGAAACGGGCGACGCGCTTCCAGCCGGGCGTCGGCGTGGCGCTGCGCCGCAAGGAATGGCGGCTCATTTCGCGCGATCCCGGCCTCGCTTCGCAGATCCTGCTGCAGATCATCTACACCATGCCGATCTCGGTCGTGCTGTGGCGCGCCATGGGGCCGAACGGTTCGCTCGCTCTCGCCACGGCGCCCGCCCTCGTCGCCGTCGCCTCCAACGTCTCGGCCTCGCTCGCCTGGCTGGCGATCTCGAGCGAGGACGCGCCGGAATTTCTCGCCACAGCTCCCGTGTCGCGGCGCGAGATCGAGCGCCGCAAGCTAGAGGCCATCGCGCTGCCGCTCGCCGTCATCGTCGCCCTGCCGCTCGCCTTCGTCTGGTCGGCCGGATTCAAGGCGGGCGCCGTGACGACGGCCTATGTGCTCGCCGCCGCCTGCGCCGCCGCCCTGCTCAATCTCTGGCATCCCGTGCCCGGACGACGCGGCGACATTCTGCGCCGCCACAGCCAGTCGAAGATCGTCGCCATGATGGAACACATGCTGTCATTGCTCTGGGCGGTCGCGCTGGCGCTTACCGCTTTCGGCTCCTGGGCGGCGATCGCGCCGATCCTGTGCGCCCTGTTCCTGTTGTGGACGCAACGACCGCGCCCGAGGCTCGCGGTCGCGTGAAACGTCACCCCATTCGCCTCGACCGCCCCTCGATCGGATAAGCCGGGTCATTGTAGCCGGGCGTCGAGGGATGTCCGGTCACGACGAGCCGATCGACCAGAGCTTCGTCATCCGCCGTAAAGGTATGCGCGAGCGCGCCGACATAATCGGCCCATTGCTCTTCCGTACGCGGACCCGCGATCGCCGAGGTCACGAAGCGATTGGCGAGCACCCACAGCAGCGCGAACTGCCCACTCGTCATACCGCGCGCTTCCGCGTGCTTCTTGATTTCCTGCGCGAGATGCAAGGATTCCGGTCGCCATTCCGTCTGCATGATGCGCGTGTCCGCGCGCCCCGCCCGCGTGCCTTCCGGCGGCGGCGCGCCGGGCTCGTATTTGCCCGACAGCACGCCGCGCGCGAGCGGCGAATAGGGTGTGACGCCGATCCCGTAATGGTCGCAGGCCGGCAGATGCTCGACCTCCGGCATGCGGTTCATGGCGTTGTAGTAGGGCTGGCTGACGACCGGACGCCCGATGCCGATCCGGTCGCAGATGTTGCAGATTTCCGCGACCCGCCACGCGCGGAAATTCGACACGCCGAAGTGCCTGATTTTTCCGGCGCGCACGAGATCGCCGATCGCCGTGATCGTCTCTTCGAGCGCGGTCCCGTGGTCCTCGCGATGCAGATAGTAGATGTCGATCGCCTCGACGCCGAGCCGCCGCAGCGAGGCCTCGCAGGCCTGCATCATCCAAACGCGCGACAGGCCGCGATGGTTGCGGACCTTGCCGAAGGCATTGCCGACCTTGGTCGCGACGATCCATTCGCTACGCGACGACTTGATCGCGCGCCCCACGATCTCCTCGGACCGCCCGTCGCCGTAGACATCGGCCGTGTCGATGAAATTGACCCCGGCCTCGCGCGCGGAAGCAATGATCCGCGCCGACGTCGCCTCGTCCGTCGCGCCGCCGAAATTCATCGTGCCGAGGCAGATCGTGGAAACGTCGAGGCCGGAACGCCCGAGCTTGCGGTAGTTCATGTGTCTTCGCTCCCAGAGACGTCCTTACGGTTCATTCGCACAGCGAAACGCTGGCATGCCACTGCGATGCTGCATGGCTGCCCCCGCAGCGAAACATGCCATGGCGCATTGAAACCGTCGCGCATCCCAAAATAATAAGCACGCACATATAATGCCGGCTTATGGAATGCCGGAGCAGCTATTTCCGGGACTTTCGATCATGCCCTCGGGGCCCTACCAGCAGACGCTGGGCTTTATCCTCAACGACACGGCGCGCCTGCTGCGCAAGCGTTTCGAGCAGCGCGCGCGCCATCTCGGCCTCACCCGCGCGCAATGGCAGGCGCTCGCCTATCTCGCCCGCAATGAAGGCATCCAGCAGGGCTTGCTCGCCGAAATTCTCGAGCTCGAGCCGATCACGCTCGGCCGGATTCTCGATCGGCTGGAGGCCGCCGAACTGATCGAGCGCCGCCGTCACGCCGCAGACCGCCGCGTCTGGCTGTTGCATCTTAAACCCAAGGCTCATGCGCTGATGGCGGAAATGTTCGACATCGGCGACGCCACGCGCGCCGAGGCGCTCGCCGGCGTCAGCGAGGCGGATCGTCAGTCGTTGACCCGCATTCTCACGACCATGAAAGCCAATCTCGCGGAGGCCTGCGGCATGCCGGTCGAAGGCGCGACGCCAATGCGGAGAGCAAGCCATGGCTGACCCCGCAAGACGCATGGAGGCCGAGGTCGGCCGCCCCACGCTTCAACCAGTGACGGCGGAAGCTTCGCATCAGGAGCAACGCGCCGAACTTCACACGAAACCGCGGATCAGGAAGCCGCGCAATCTGCGCGGGCCGCTGCTCATTGCCGGTCCGCTCGTCGCCATCGCGCTCGGGCTCTGGGCCTATCTCACTGGCGGCCGCTTTGCTACGACCGACGACGCATACGTGAAGGCCGACATCGTAAACGTCGCCAACGACATTTCCGGTATCGTCTCCGAAGTCGACGTGAAGGAGGGGCAGAACGTCAGAAAAGGCGACCTGCTGTTTCGTCTCGACGAAGAGCCTTACAGGATCGCGCGCGACGCGGCGGAGGCGCAGCTCGGCATCGTCGCGAACCAGTTGATTGCCGCAAAGGCGAATTACGCGCAGGCCAGGGCGCAGATCGAACAGGCGAAAGCCGACCTCGACTTCTACGCCAAGACGCGGTCGCGCCAGAGCGATCTTCTCGACCGCAAGGTGACGACGCAGGCCGCCGCCGACCAGGCGCAACGCGATTACCTCGGCGCACAATCGCGCCTCGTCGGCGCCCGGCGACAGGTAGATTCGCTGCTCGCCCAGCTTGGCGGCAAGCCCGACCAGCCGGTCGAGAAATATGCGCAATACGAACAGGCGAAAGCCGCGCTCGACAAGGCAGACCGCGATCTGCGCCGCACGCGCGTCATCGCGCCGGTCGACGGCGTCGCGACCAATGTCGCGCAGGTCCAGCCCGGCAATTACATCGCCGCCGCGCAGACCGCGATGAACATCGTCTCGCGCGAACGTGCGTGGGTGGATGCGGCGCTCAAGGAGACCGATCTCGCCCACGTGAAGGTCGGCGATCCCGCGACCATCGCGGTCGACGCCTATGGCGGGCGTGTCTGGAAGGCGCATGTCGCATCGATCGCTCCGGCGACAGGCTCGGAATTCGCGGTCCTGCCCGCGCAAAATTCGTCCGGCAATTGGGTAAAGGTCGTCCAGCGCCTCACCGTGCGCATCTCGGTGGAGCCGGAAAAGGACGCACCGCCGCTGCGCGCCGGCATGAGCGTGATGGCTTCCATCGACACCGGCGTGAAGCGCTCGCTCGCGACGCTTCCGCGCGACCTCCTGCACATGGTGGGCCTGTAATCATGTCCGCGGCCGATCCGCAGGTTCCCAATCGCGGATTGCTGACCATCTGCGTGATGGCCGCCACCATCATGCAGGCGCTCGACACCACCATCGCCAACGTCGCGCTTCCCTACATGCAGGGATCGCTGTCGGCCACGCAGGACCAGATCACCTGGGTGCTGACGTCCTACATCGTCGCGGCCGCCATCTTCATGCCGACGACCGGCTTCCTCGCCGCGCGCTTCGGTCGCAAGAAACTGCTGATCACGGCGGTCGCCGGCTTCACCATTGCGTCGGGCCTCTGCGGCGCGGCGCAGACGCTCGGCCAGATGGTGATCTTCCGCCTGCTGCAGGGCGTGTTCGGCGCGGCTCTCGTGCCGATGTCGCAGGCGATCCTTCTCGATTCCTATCCGCGCGAAAAACATGGATCGGCCATGGCGCTCTGGGGCGTCGGCGTGATGGTCGGCCCGATCCTCGGCCCCATGCTCGGCGGCTGGCTGACCGAATATTACAACTGGCGCTGGGTTTTCTACATCAACGTGCCGATCGGCGTCGCTGTCGTCTTCGGCCTCATGGCCGTACTGACGGAGAGCAAAGTCCAGCAGATGCGTTTCGACTGGTTCGGCTTCGCGACGCTGAGCATCGCCGTCGGCGCGCTGCAGATGATGCTCGACCGCGGCCAGCTCGTCGACTGGTTCGGCTCCACCGAGATCATTTTCGAGGCCGCGCTCGCCGCGCTCGCGCTCTATCTCTTCCTCGTGCACATGGCGACGGCGGAAAAACCCTTCATCGATCCGCATCTCTTCACCGACCACAATTTCCGCGTCGGCATCATGCTGATCTTCGTCGTCGGCGTGATCCTCCTCGCCAGCGTCGCGCTGCTGACGCCCTATCTGCAGACATTGATGGGCTATCCCGTTCTCACCGCCGGCCTCATCCTCGGCCCGCGCGGCATCGGCACCATGGTCGCCATGATGATCGTCGGACGGTTGATCGGCCGCATCGACCCGCGGATCTTCCTGCTGATCGGGCTCGGGCTCTCGTCCCTGTCGCTCTACGAGATGACCATGTTCACGCCCGACGTCTCCTCGGGAACGCTTCTGATCAACGGCATCGTCCAGGGAACGGGGCTCGGCTTCCTGTTCACGCCGCTTTCGACCGTCACTTTCGCGACGCTGCCGGCGCACTTGCGCACGCAGGCGACGGGGCTGTTCAGCCTGCTGCGCAATCTCGGCTCGTCGATCGGCGTGTCCGTCGTCATCTTCATGCTCGCGCGCAACACGCAAATCATGCACGCCGAACTCGTCCACAACGCGTCGCCGCTCAATCCGGCGTTACGCATATTTCCCGCCGATCAAATCTGGAATCTGAAGACGCTCGCCGGCCGCGCCGCGCTCAACATGGAAATCACGCGGCAGGCGGAAATCATCGCCTACATGAACGACTACAAGCTCCTCGCCATTCTCACGCTCGCCGCCGCGCCGCTGGTGCTGCTGCTCGGCAAGCCGCAGGATCGCACGGTCGATCCCGCGCACGCGGTGGTGGAATAGTTACTTCTTGGGCCGGAACGCCTGGATGTAATTCGGATCGGTGTCGATCCACGCCGCACCCATCAGCTCCAGGCAATAGGGCACGGCGGCCATGATCGAATCCAGACAGAGGTCGATCGAGCGCGGCGAACCCGGCAGATTGACGACAAGACATTTGCCGCGCTGCGCGGCGAGCTGACGCGACAAGATCGCGGTTGGCGTCTGCGCGAGCGAAGCCTGACGCATCTTCTCGCCGAAACCCGGAAATTCGCGCGGGGCCGCAGCCAGAGTGGCTTCGGGCGTGAGATCGCGCGCCGACGGCCCCGTGCCCCCTGTCGTGAGCACTAGATCGCAGCCCACGACGTCGACGAGATCGATGATCGTGTCGCGCACGCTCTCGAAGCCGTCGGGGATCACACGTCGCTCGATGCGGAACGGCGTCGTCAGCACGCGCTTGAAATAGGCCTCGATCGCCGGCCCCGAAATGTCCTCGTAGACGCCCGCGCTCGCGCGGTCGGAGGCGGTGACGACGCCGATGATGGCCTGCCTGTTCAACTCGTGCTTCCCTCGATGGCCGGCGCGTCGCTGGAAAAAAGCGTGAGCGCCTCGTCTTCCTTGAGCGCGACGCCCGTCTGCCTCGTGTGTCTGGCGAGCGCCGCAATGGCGACGATCTTTCGCACGGCTTCGCCGATCGGCAAACCCTGCGGACGAATGTTCGACACACAATTGCGCTGCGCGTCGCTCGTGACGCCGGGCCGCGGCGCGAAAGTGACATAGGCGCCGAGACTGTCGGGCGACGACAGCCCCGGCCGCTCGCCGATCAGCATGACGACGAGATCGGAGCCGAAGGCGGCGGCTATATCGTCGCCGAGCGCCACGCGCGCCATCGTCGCGATGACAGGCGGCGACCAGCGCCAGTCTGGCGTTGCGGTGCGCAACGCGCGGACAAGCGCAGGCCCATGCGTCCGCGCAGCGCATGCGGAAAGACCGTCGCCCAGCACGAGCGCGCAGTCGAAGCGGCCCACGAGTTTTTCGCGCGAGGCGTCGGACAGGCGGCGACCGTCGTCCGGGCGTTCAAGGTAGACGCGCCGATCGACCGCGCGGCTTTCGGCACGGATAGGCCGGAGATCGGCAAGCTCCTGCTCGATCCTGCCGACATCGAACGGCGCATGGATCGCATCGCGCGCTTGCGCGTGCGCCATCTGGAATTCGAGCACGCGGGCAGTCGGCAGCGAGACGCCTGTGCGCCCGAGCCCGATGCGCGCGGCGGTGAGCCCGCGAAGATAGGCGAGGGGATCGCTCATGCGCCGCCCGCGAACGACAGCAGCCGCGACGCGTCGCGTTTCGCTTCCGGCAGCATGCGGCCGGCGTCGTCCATCAGCCCCATGCGCCGCAGCCAAGTCTCGAACTCTGGCGCGGGCTTCAGGCCCAGAACCTCGCGCACGTAGAGCGCATCGTGAAACGACGTCGACTGATAGTTGAGCATAATGTCGTCGGCGCCCGGCACGCCCA
>JAGRKN010000164.1 GCA_020442275.1 Rhodoblastus sp.
CGGCGACGGCGGCGTCGAAGATCGCGCGCAGGATCTGGCGTTCGGGTTGGCCTGTCATGGTTCGACCATCACGCATCGGCCTCGCGCTTGCAACGCGGCGCGACCTGTGGCGTTTGATCCCCATGTCCGATTTCCAGCCCGTCGAACGAATCGAAGGCCCTGCCGATGCGGGCGTGCTGATCGTCTGCGATCACGCCTCCAATGCGCTGCCTTCGGAATATGGCTCGCTCGGCCTGCCGCCGGAGGCCTTTGCGCGCCACATCGCCTATGACATCGGCGCGGCGGGCGTCACTCGAAAGCTGGCGAAACTCCTGAACGCGCCAGCCGTGCTGTCCCGATTTTCACGCCTGCTGATCGATCCCAATCGCGGCGGCGACGATCCGACGCTGGTCATGCGCATTTCGGACGGCGCGCTCATTCCCGGCAATGCGCGGATCGACGCGGCCGAGGTCGAAAAGCGGCGGGAGAAATATTGGCGGCCATATCGCGAGGCGACGATCGCCGAAGTCGAGCGCATGATGGCGAGCGGGAAGATCCCGTCCGTCATCTCGATGCATTCCTTCACGCCGGTGTGGAAGGGCGCGGCGCGGCCGTGGCATGTCGCGCTTCTGTGGGACAGCGACCCGCGCCTCGCCAAGCCGCTGATCGCGGGATTGCAGGGCGAGCGCGACCTCGTCGTCGGCGACAACGAACCTTATGACGGCGCGCTCAACGGCGACACGATGTGGGAGCTCGGCACGTCGCGCGGCCTGCCGCATGCCTTGTTCGAAATCCGGCAGGATCTGATCGCGGATGAGAAGGGGCAGGAGGAATGGGCGCAGCGTATCTCGCGCGAACTGAAGCCGGTTTTGGCCGACCCCGTCGTGCACAAGATCGAGATGCATCCGACGCGCACGTGAGGCGCGCCTGCCAATTTCGCACGACGGCCATGAGCGAGGACGCGTTGCGTCGTGGCGCGTTTCGCCTTTTGATCTGACTAATGATCGCCGCATCGTCGGCGAGCAAATATTTCGGGAGGACGAATGAACGGCGCCGACGCTTTGTGCGACACCTTGCTGGCGGGCGGCGTCGACGTCTGCTTCGCCAATCCCGGCACGTCGGAAATGCATTTCGTCGCAGCGCTCGACCGCAAGCCGCAGATGCGGTGCGTGCTCGGCCTGTTCGAGGGGGTGGTCACGGGGGCCGCCGACGGCTATGCGCGCATGGCGGACAAGCCCGCGGCGACGCTGCTGCACACGGGCCCCGGCCTCGCCAACGGGCTCGCGAATATTCACAACGCCAAGCGCGGCAATACGCCGATGATCAATGTCGTCGGCGATCATGCGACCTATCATCTGGCTTACGACGCGCCGCTGACCACCGATATCGAAAGTCTGGCGCGGCCGATGTCGCATTGGGTGAAGAGCGCGCCGACAGCCGACGCCGTGTCCGCCGTCGCGGCGGAAGCGATCGCGGAAGCGCGCACGCCGCCGGGGCGGATCGCGACGCTGATCCTGCCTGCGGATGCGGCCTGGAACGAGACTCGCGCGCCCCTGTCCAACGTGCCGCCGCCGGCGGCGCGGCCGGCCGTATCGCAAGAGGCGATCCGCGACGCGGCGCGAAAAATTCGCGCGGGCGGCGCCACCACGCTGATGCTGTCGGGCGCCGCGTTGCGTGAAAAGCCGCTCGCCGTCGCCGGACGTATCGCGGCGGCGACGGGCGTACGTCTGCTGTCGCAGCAGTCGAACGCGCGGCTCGAACATGGCGCCGGACGCACGCCGATCGCGCGCGTGCCCTATCCCGTCGATCAGGCCATCGCCATGCTCGCCGACGTGCAACGCATGATTCTGGTCGGCGCCAAGGCGCCGGTCGGTTTCTTCGCCTATCCGGGCAAGCCGAGCGCGATGACGCCTGCGGATTGCGAGATCACGCGCCTGGCGGAGCCTGGCGACGACCTTTTGGGTTGTCTCGAAGCGCTGGCCGATGAACTCGGCATTTCGCGCACAACGCAAGCGCCCGTCGCACAACTGCAGCGGCCGGAGCTGCCGACCGGGCGGCTGACGCCCGACGCCATTGCAACGGCGGTTGCGGCGCTGATGCCTGACAACGCGATCGTCTGCGATGAATCCGTCACCTCGGGGCGCCAGCTGTTCCGTTTCATCGGCGCGGCTGCCCCACACGACTATATACAGTTGACCGGGGGCGCCATCGGCAGCGGCCTGCCGATGGCGGCGGGCGCGGCCATCGCCTGTCCCGATCGCAAGGTGCTGAGCCTCCAGGCCGACGGCAGCGCCATGTATACGTTGCAGGCTTTGTGGACGATGGCGCGCGAGGATCTCGACGTTCTCACCATCATCTTCTCCAACCGCTCCTACGCGATCCTGCGCGGCGAATTGCGGCAGGTGGGCGCGGGCGAGCCGGGCCGCAACGCGCAGCGCATGCTCGATCTCGACAATCCCGCGCTCGACTGGACGGCGCTGGCGAAAGGTTCAGGCGTCGAGGCTGCGCGCGCGACGGATTGCGAGACGCTGGTCGCGCATATGAAGGCCGCGCTGTCGCGCCGTGGGCCGTTCCTGATCGAAGCGGCGATCTGAACGTCCTGTCGACAAGACCGCCGCATAGACGCAGTCTGCGCAGCATTGTGCGGAGGGGCGTCGGGGAGGTTGCCATGTCGATCGAATTGAAGATGCTCGTCTGGTCGGCGCTGCTGACGATCGCGCAGGTCGTGGTCGCCGCGATCGGCGCCATGGGGCAGGTCGGCCTGCCGCCATTGGCGGGCAACCGCGAGGGCCTCGGCGAGTTCACCGGCTGGGCGGGACGCGCGCAGCGCGCCCATCGCAACATGCTCGAGAATCTCGTGCTGTTTGCGATCCTGGTTCTGGTTGCGCAAATCGCAGGCAAGACGGACGCGACGACGGCGCTCGGCGCGCAAATCTTCTTCTGGTCGCGCGTCGCCTATGTCCCGGTTTATGTGGCGGGCATTCCGTGGTTGCGCACGGGCGTCTTCGCCGTGTCCCTACTCGGCCTGGCCATGATCGTCTCGCAGCTTCTCTAGGGCTCAGCGCAACGCAAATCCAACGTATTGTTCGAGCTGATCGAGCGCAGGCGCGGGATCTACGACCTTGATCGTCTTCATGCCCATGTCGCGCGCGGGCTTCAGGTTGACGCCGAGATCGTCGAGATAGACGCACTTGTTCGGATCGACGTCGAGCGCTTCGACCATCAGCCGATAGATCTTCGGATCGGGCTTGCGCAGGCCGATCTTGGCGCTTTCGATCACGTGATTGAACATCTTCATGATGTCCGCCTTGTACATGCCGGCCATCGCGCCGGATTCCTTGGCCGGCAGATTGTTGGTGATGCAGCCGGTCTTCATGCGCGCATGAATGCGGCGCAGCGCCTCGACCATTTCGGGACGCGGCAGGCCGGCGAGCAGCGGCAGCACGTCGGCGCCGCGCACTTCATGGCCGGCTGCGCGCGCCTCGGCCGCGAAGAGCTCGTCGAATTCGGCATGCGTGACTTCCGCGCGCTCGAACTTGGCCCAGGCGTTCTCGAGATGGTTGTTCGCATTGATCATGCGGATGAAATCCTTCGGCAGGCCGCGCTCGCGCTCGAACCGCGCGAAAGCCTCGAAGGGGCTCGACGTGATGACGCCGCCGAAATCCCAGATCACCG
>JAGRKN010000165.1:0-4319 GCA_020442275.1 Rhodoblastus sp.
GGCATGCGCAGTTCGACGCGCCGGTTGTAGTTCTCGCCATGATCGGGCCAGAGCTGCACGCGCTCGCAGTCCTCGGGGCGCGGAACGTCGGGCATCCGCGCCCATTGATGCGCGGCGCCGCCGGGCCGGTCGCCGAGCGCGGCGGAAACCGTGATGATCTCGCTTTCGCCGACATGGCCCGACACGCGCGCCTGCGTCGTGTGGCGGCCCTTGTAGAAAATGCGCACGTCGAGATCGAGCACCGAGGGCGGGCGCGCGAAGGAGAGATATTGCGCGGTCGCCCAGACCACGGGCCGCTCGCAGGTGCGCTCCAGGGCCTCGATCGAGGCGGCGAGCCCGACGCCGCCATACATGAAGAGCATGTCCGGCGGCCCGACGCAGATCGACGGGTTGAGCGGAAGGTTCCAGCGATGCGGATTGTGCGAGCCGCGCAGCTCGAAGAAGCGATTGGTCATGCTCTCGTTTCGCACAAGGGGCGTCGTCGGTTCAACTGAACGCGGCCGGCAGGGCGACGCGCGCGATGAGGCCATTGGGGGCGCGGTCGAGCAATTGCAGCTTGCCGCCGGCTTTCTCGGTCAGCGAGGCGACGATCGACAGACCGAGGCCAAAACCGCTCTTGGCGTTGACCGTGCGCGCGGGCTCGCCGCGCACGAAAGGTTCGAGCAGCTGGTCCTTCTTGTCGGCGGCGATGCCCGGTCCATCGTCGGCGACATCGACGACGATGAACCCGTCCTGCGGCTGTGTCGCGCTCACGGTGACATGCTGCCCGTGATTGACCGCGTTCTCGACGAGGTTCGAGAACAGGCGCTGGAAATCCTCGAGCGAGCCATAGACGGTCTGGTGCTTGCCGCCGGCGTAGGAAACCTCGTGGCCGAGGTCTGCGAATTCGTCGGCGATCGTCTGCAAGAGGCTGTCGAGGTCGATCAGGCCCATGCCGACGCCCGCCTCTTCGCCGCGCAGATAGATGAGATTCTTGTGGAGCATGGAATCCATGGTCTCCACGTCCTTCATCATCTTGGCCTTCAGCGCCTCGTCGCCGATGAATTCGGTGCGCAGCCGCATCCGCGTGATGATGGTGCGCAGGTCGTGGCTGATGGCGGCGAGCGCGCGCGACCGCGATTCGATCATGGAATCGATGCGCCGCTGCATGCGGTTCAGCGCACGCGACAACAGGCGGATTTCCCGCGGCCCGCTCTCCTTGATCGGCTCGGACCGACCGCGATCGAGTGGCAGTTTCTCGGCCTGCCGCATGAGGCGATAGAGCGGGGCGATGACCGCGAGCGTCAGCCAGACGGTCAGAAGGAGCGCGGAAACCAGAAACAGCGCCGCCGAACTTTCCAGATTGCGCGACATGGCGATGCGCTTGGCGGTCGTGCCGCGCCGCTCCTCCTCGAGCGCCTGGGAGCGGCGCTCCTCCGTAATGGCGATCACAAGATAGCCGCCATTGCGCAGGCCAATCGCGAAATCGCTGTCCGCTTTCGGCATCTTGACGACGGGCGCGCGCACGATCGCGTCGGCCCACAGCCGCTTGCGGATCAGTTCGGCCGTGCCCGTCTTCAGCGCGATCCGGCTGCCCGCCGGCGCATCGTCGGTGATCGTGAATTTCAGCCAGGGCGCGACGCGCTGCATTTCGGCGATCGTGGCGGCGCGTTTCGGCGGCGCGACCGCATCGATCGCCGTCGCCGCGGTCGCGATGATCTCGGACGGCTCGACGACCGCGATCGTCCATTCGGGGTCGGAAAACATGTAGGTGGTCGCCACCACGATCTGGAACAGCGCGATCGCGGCGAACAGCACCAGCGCGATCTGCGCGCCGAGCGTATCCGGCCGCAGCCAGCGCAGCAGGCGGTTCATCGCCGCGTGACCTGGGCCGAGAACATGTAACCTTCCGACCGCACCGTCTGGATCAGGCGCGGGCTGCCGACGTCCATTTCCATCTTCTGCCGCAGGCGGCTGATCAGCGTGTCGATCGAACGCTCGTGCGGTCCCTCGACCGGCCCATGGGTGAGGCCGATCAACTGGTCGCGCGTGAGCACCCGGTTGGGATGCTCGCACAGCGCGTAGAGCAGGTCGAACTCGGCCGCCGTCATCGCCACGCGCGACCCGGACGGGGCGAGCACCTCACGCGCCGTCACATCCACGCGCCAGCCGGAGAAGCGGTAGACCTGCCGGGTCGTTTCCGTCGACTGCTGCTGTTGCTGGAGCCCTGCCGTGCGGCGCAGAACGGCGCGAATGCGGGCGAGAAGTTCACGTGGATTGAAGGGCTTGGAAATGTAGTCGTCCGCGCCCATCTCCAGCCCGACGATCTTGTCGACGTCCTCGCCCTGAGCCGTGACGATCACGATAGGGATGGCGCTTTCACTGCGCAGGCGCCGGCAGATCGACAGGCCGTCCTCGCCGGGAAGATTGAGGTCCAGCAGGATGAGGTCGAAGGTCGAGCGCCGCAGCGCCTCGTCCATGGCCGCGCCGCTTTCGACGGACGTAACGGCAATCTGGCTGGTGCCCAGGTATCGCGAGATCAGGGCGCCGATCTCGGCGTCGTCCTCGACCAGCAGAACGGAGGCGGCGTCAGTCATTTGCAGCGTGAATCTCGGTTGGCGGGCAGCAAGCCAAGCCATGCGCCCGGCGCCCTGTCGACCCCCCATTCTGAGCTCGGGAAATCCCAGACACAATTCAGACAAGAACCCTCCCGGCCAGACAAACCGCCGTGAAGCCGCCGGGCGATAACATTCCTGTGAGGCGGCGGCTTCGTTTGGAGCAACGAAAGCGTCGCCTTCCAGCCCAGCCGTCAGACGGCTCGGATTTCGTTTCGTGATCGCGCCGATGATCACGGAGCGCAGGCGCAGCCCGCGTAAACCCTCTCGCGGGCTGCGCCTTTTTCTTTTCAGACAGACGTTTGGCCGTACTCAGGCGACTGACCGTCCCTTATGCCGCGCGTGTCGATGTCGCGACTGGCATTGCTTCGATTATCGGGTGCAAATGGTGGGCGCGACAGGGATTGAACCTGTGACCCCTCCCGTGTGAAGGGAGTGCTCTCCCGCTGAGCTACGCGCCCTCTGGCCATCGGCCGAGTGGCGCACGGTTTAGGCGGGCGGGGCGGGGCGCGTCAAGCGCGAACTGCGTGACAGCTTCTCGACGCAGCAGCTTCCTTGCGTCCTGCCCGGCTGGGCCCCGCGATTCCTTAGCGTCGAGCGCGGCGCGCGGTTTGACGGTGCTGGCGAAAAGCAAGGTCTTCAGCTGCCCGGCGCGGTCTCCTCGGCAAGCGAAGCTATGCTGTCCCACAGTTCGTCGAAATGCGAAATCACGCGATCGGGCCCGAGCTCGCTCACATGCACGTCCGTGTAACCGAAATCGACGGCGACGCACGGGATGCCCAGGCGCTTGGCCGTGTCGATGTCGGTGCGCGAATCGCCGACCATGATCGAACGCGCGGGCGTCCCGCCGGCCGTGACGATCGTCTGTTCCAGAACGCGCGGGTCGGGTTTGGCGATGGCGAACGTGTCCTGCCCGACGATCGCCCGGAAGCGGTCGGCGACGCCCAGCGCCTCCAGCAGCTTGCGCGCCGGCGCCTCGATCTTGTTGGTGCAGACCGCGAAATGCCAGCCGGCCGCCTCGAACCGGTCGAGCGCCTGGACCACCCCGGGGAAGAGGAAGCTCTCGTCGGCGATATGCGCCTCGTAATGGGCGAGAAAATCCCCGAACAATTGCTGCAGACGGGCCGGCGCCAGCGGAACTTTCTGCGCCGCGAAGCCGCGCTCGATCAGCGCCTTGGCGCCTGCGCCCAGCATGAAGCGGGCCTGCGACAGGTCGACCGGCGCGATATTTTCGCGCGCGAGGATGAAATTCAGCGTGCCGATCAGGTCGCCGGCGGTTTCGGCAAGCGTCCCGTCGAGGTCGAATACCAGAAGTTTCCGTGGGTTCATGGTCGGGACTATGCCGCAACCGCGGCTGCGGGCAAGGCGACAATTTTGCGCAGGCCGCGCCGCGCCGATCGCGTCAACGCATTATTAACCATGATCGTGCTGCTTTCGTCCCGGGGCTCACGCTCGAAGGCTGCGTCATGAATCGTCCATTTCTCCGCATCGTCCCGGCGCTCGCGCTTCTGGCGGGCGCTACCGCCGCCGCCTCGGCGGCCTCCAACTACGACTTTCTCGCCGCGCCCGAGACCGATCTCAACCGCGTCTATCGGCTCGACAAGGCGACTGGCGAGATCGGCGCGTGCCAGTACGGCCTCAAGGAAGGCTCGGTTGGCGCGACGCTCTGCTACCCGCCGGGCGAGGGTGCGACCGCCATCGCGCAGAGCGAATACGGCCTCGTCG
>JAGRKN010000165.1:4392-30567 GCA_020442275.1 Rhodoblastus sp.
ACGACGCCGTCGTCTGCACGCCGCCCTCGCGCTGAGCCGGCCGGCCGGGCCCAAGATTGCGTTTTGACGCGTGAGCCTTTATCCCGCGCCTGTTCCAGCGCGGGATGAGAATGAACGCCGCCCCCCAGATTTCACAGGACGACGCCAAGCGCCTCGCTGCCGCCCGGGCCGCCGAATTCGTGCGGCCAGGCATGCGCCTCGGCCTCGGCACTGGCTCCACAGCGGCGTTTTTCGTCGACATTCTGGGCGGCATGGTCCGCGACGGGCTCGATGTCGTCGGCGTCCCGACCTCCGAGCGCACGCGGGCCCAGGCGCAATCCCTGGGCATCCGCCTCTCCACGCTGGAAGAGACGCCGGAACTCGACCTGACCGTCGACGGCGCCGATGAATTCGATTCGGCGCTGCGCCTCATCAAGGGTGGCGGCGGCGCGCTCTTGCGCGAAAAGATCGTGGCGGCGGCTTCCGCCCGCATGGTCGTGATCACCGACGCCTCGAAGGAAGTCGCGACGCTCGGCCGGTTTCCCCTGCCGGTCGAGGTCGACCGCTTCGGTTCGGAATCGACCCGCCGCCACATCGTCCGCGCGATCGCCGATCTCGGCCTTGCCGGCGCCGTGTCGCTGCGAAATGGCGCCGATGGCCATGCTTTCGTCACCGATGGCGGGCATTTCATCTTCGACTGCGCGCTGGGAGCGATTTCCGAACCGGAAGCGCTCGCTGCCAAGCTCGTCGCCATCCCCGGCGTTGTGGAACATGGCCTGTTCATCGGGCTCGCCACCGCCGTCATAATAGCCGGCTCTGACGGAGTGCGCCTCATCGGCGCGTCCGACTGAACATACGAACAAGATTCCTCGCCTCCGGCGCAACCAGGAGAAGAACGTGTCCGCCAGAACTTTCGCCCGCGCCCTCGGCTTCGTCGCGCTGCTCGCCGCGGCCCCGGTTTATGCCCAGACGGCGGCGCCCGCCGCTCCAGGCGCGCCGACGGCCGCCCAGATCGCGCTCGCCAAGGAGATCGTCGTCAATTCCGGCGTGTCGCGCTCGTTTTCGATCGTCATCCCGCAGTTCCTCGACCAGATCGGCACCCGCCTGACCCAGACGCGCCCGGATCTGATCAAGGACCTCAATGTGGTGATGGAACAGGTCAAGCCCGAGTTCGACAAGCGCGTCGACCAGATGGTCGATACCGCCGCGCGTCTCTATGCCGAGCGCATGAGCGAGCAGGAACTGAAGGACGTCTCGACATTCTTCTCCAGCGCGAGTGGCAAGAAATACGTCGAGCAGCAGCCGCTCGTCCTCAACGCGCTCTATGTGTCGATGCAGCGCTGGCAGCAGCAGATGTCGCAGGACATGATGACGCGCGTACGTGAAGAGATGACCAAGAAGGGTCACCAGATGTGATGTCCGGAAGGACGAAAGCCACGTGAGCGACTTCGACTACGATCTCTTCGTCATAGGCGCCGGTTCCGGCGGCGTCCGCGCCGCGCGCATCGCGGCGGGCTACGGCGCGAAGGTCGCCGTGGCCGAGGAATTCCGCATCGGCGGAACATGCGTCATCCGCGGCTGCGTGCCGAAGAAACTCTATGTCTATGCGAGCCGGTTCGCCGAGGACTTCGAGGACGCCGCGGGCTTCGGCTGGAACGTCCCGCCGGCGCGTTTCGACTGGCCGACCTTGGTCGCGGCGAAGGAAAAGGAAATCTCGCGGCTCTCGGCCATCTATGCCACGAACCTCGAAAAGGCCGGCGTCGAGATGATCGCCGCCCGCGCCACGCTCGAGGGCCCCCACGCCATAAGGCTCTCGACCGGAAAGACCGTGACGGCGCGCGTGATCCTCGTGGCGACCGGCGGCGCGCCCGCCATGCATCCCGCCATCCCCGGCGTGGAACTGGCGATTTCCTCCAACGAGATCTTCGACCTGCCGCAATTTCCCGCGCGCCTGATGGTCGTTGGCGGCGGCTATATCGCGGTCGAATTCGCCAGCGTTTTCGCGCGGCTCGGGTCGCAGGTGACGCAGGTATTCCGCGCCGACAATGTCTTGCGCGGTTTCGACGAAGACCTGCGTGCGGGCCTGTCCGAGGCGATGACCCATGCCGGCGTCACCTTGAAAGCCGGCTTGCTGCCGACGCATATCGAGCGCGCCGCCGGCTGCCTGCGTGTTGCGCTGTCCGATGGTTCTACCGTCGATGTCGATCAGGTTCTGATCGCGACCGGCCGCGCGGCCTATACGGCCGGCCTTGGTCTCGAGGCGGCGGGCGTCGGTCTGCGCCACAACGGCGCGATCATCGTCGATGAGCGCTCGCGCACCAACGTCCCCTCGATCTACGCCGTCGGCGACGTGACCGACCGCATCAACCTGACCCCCGTCGCGATCCGCGAGGGCCATGCCTTCGCTGATACGGTGTTCGGCGGCAAGGAGACGATCGTCGACCATCGCCACGTGCCTTCCGCCGTCTTCACCACGCCCGAGATCGGGACTGTCGGCCTGACCGAGGAAGAAGCGCGTCGCGAATACGAAGTCGTCGACATCTACAAGTCGACCTTCCGCCCGATGAAGGCGACCCTGTCCGGCCGCGCCGAAAAGACGATCATGAAGATCGTCGTCTGCGGACATACGGACAAGGTTCTGGGCGTCCACGTGCTCGGTCACGACAGCGGTGAGATGGCGCAATTGCTGGCCATTCCGATCCGTATGGGCGCGACCAAGGCCGATTTCGACGCGACCATGGCGCTGCATCCCAGCGCCGCGGAAGAACTCGTCACCATGCGCACGCGCAGCGCCCGTTATGAGCGCGGCAAAGCCTGACGATCAGCGATTGAGCAGGAAAACGCCCGCGTTCAGCGCAGCGGCAAAGCTCGTCCACGCAATGTAGGGGGCGAGCAGCCACGCGGCCATGCGGTCGAGCTTGGCGAAGGCGAAGATCGTCGCCACGATGGCGAGCCATAGCGCCGCGATCACGACAAGCCCCGCGCCGGGCGAGCGCCAGCCGAAAAAGGCGAAGGACCAGAGGCCGTTCAGGAAAATCTGGACGAGAAATGCGACGATCGCCGCGCGCTTGTCGATGACGGGCCGGTCCAGCGTGATGACGCGCCAGAAGGCGAAAGCCATCAGGACATAGAGTACGGTCCACGCCGGCCCGAACAGCCAGTTCGGCGGCGTGAAAAATGGCTTTGCCAGCCCAGCGTACCAGGTCGGGATCGCCGGCAATGTCACCGAGGACCCGGCAAGCCCCGCCGCCGCGACAGGCGCGATGGCCAGCACAGCCGCCAGCGCGGGGTGGATCCTCATGCTCTTATCCTCATGCTTTCGACACGGTGAGGGGCGCTCCTCCCGGGATTTTCCGCCGGAGCCACGTTCTCAGGCGATCGGTGCGCGCTTCCGTGAAACGCGAGAAGACATAGGCAAGAAAAGACAGAATGGCCAGCGCGCCGAGCGCCACACCATAGTGCAGCGGCGTGGCGAGTTGCTGGTTCCAGCCGATGCCGAATGCAAGCGCGGCAAAGGCCTGCAGCCACATCAGGATCGGCCAATGCGTCGCGTAGAGCGAATAGGCGAAATTCGAGAAGGCCGCGTGATAGCGCGCGCGGCACCATGAAAACCCCTCGCCTGTGTCGAAGCGCAGGGTCAGCAGGATATTGGCGAAGAGCAAGGCATTGACGGTGTCGACGATCTCCTTCAGCGGATGCGCCTCGACGATCGCGCCGCGCGTGACGAGCCGCATGATTGTGAGAGCTGCGGCCCAGATGACGAGCGCCAGCCATTTCGAGCGCATCAGCGGCCGCGGCGCGATTCGGGCGAGCGCGCCCAGCGCCCAAATCGCACCGCCGAACATGAAATAAGAGCCCGGAAGCGACAGCGCGACGAAGATTGCGACGGCGATCGCGAAGGCCGTCCAGCGCGCGCTCGTCGCATAGGCTGCGCACAGAGGCGCGACGATCAGGCCACAGATGACGTAGTACCAGAATTCCATGCCGAGCGACCAAAGCGCGGCATTCGTGCCGAAAGTCGGAAACCAGATCGCCTGCAAACTGACCAGCGTCGCGGGAATGTATTCGAGCTTGAGAGCGGCCTGATAGACCGGATGCTCGTAGACGCCGAGGCCGGCGAAGATGCACTGCCCGACGAGATCAAAAAAGACGCTGAGCGCCAGCGCCGGTACGAGCACGATGTAGATGCGGCTCGATCGGTCGATCAGATAGTTGCGAAGGTAGGGCTTGCCCGCTCGTGCGCGATTGACGGCGCCTCCGCCCACCAGAAAGCCGGACAGGACGAAGAAGACGACGACCGCGCCATGCGCGAACGTATAGGAGGTGAGAAACCACCAGACGTAGACCGGCGCGCCGTGCTCGGCCTTCATGATGTCGGCCTGGTTCACGAAGACATTGTTGCAATGATGCAGCGCCACGAACAGCGCCGCGATCCAGCGGACGGCGTCGATGAAGCGCGATACGGCCTGCGACATGCTCTTCCCGGTCTTTTCGCCCGCCTTATAGACGGGCGCGTCCCGATCCGCCACAAGGGTCGCAATCCCGAAAAGCCTCGTGTATAAGCCCCGCTTCCGGCCGTCCGCCGGTCCTGTCAGGAGTTGAGATCATGTCCGCCGAGCGCTGGTCGCCCGAGAGCTGGAGAAGCCGTCCCGTCGCGCAGGTTCCCGAGTATCCGGACCCCGCCGCGCTCGCGGATGTCGAGCGGCAGATCGCCGGCTTTCCGCCGCTGGTTTTCGCGGGCGAGGCCCGCAAGCTGAAGCGCGCGCTGGCGAAGGTTGCGGCGGGCGAGGCGTTCCTGCTCCAGGGCGGGGACTGCGCCGAGAGCTTCAACGAGCATTCCGCCGATAATATCCGCGACTTCTTCCGCGTCTTCCTGCAGATGGCTGTTGTCATGACCTTCGCCGGCTCCTCGCCGGTCGTGAAGGTCGGCCGCATCGCCGGCCAGTTCGCCAAGCCGCGCTCGGCCCCGACCGAGAAGAAGGGCGACATCGAGCTGCCGAGCTACCGTGGCGATATCGTCAACGGCATGGATTTCACGGCCGAAGCCCGCATTCCCGATCCGCGCCGCCAGCTCGAGGCCTACCGCCAGTCGGCGGCCACCCTCAACCTGCTGCGCGCATTCGCGACCGGCGGCTACGCCAATCTTGAGAATGCGCACCGCTGGATGCTCGGCTTCGTGAAGGACAGCCCGCAGTCCGACCGCTATCAGGAACTGGCCGACCGCATCACCGAGACGCTCGGCTTCATGCGCGCCATCGGCCTCGATCCCGAGAGCCATCCGGAGCTGCGCCAGACTGACATCTACACCTCGCACGAAGCGCTCCTACTCGGCTATGAGCAGGCGCTGACCCGCGTGGATTCGACGACCGGCGATCATTACGACACGTCCGGCCACATGATCTGGATCGGCGACCGCACCCGGCAACCCGATCACGCCCATATCGAATTCTGCCGTGGGGTGAAGAATCCGATCGGCCTGAAATGCGGCCCGACGCTCAAGCCGGACGAAATGCTGCGGCTGATCGATTTGCTCAATCCGACGAACGAGCCCGGCCGCCTGACGCTGATCTGCCGCTTCGGTTCGGACAAGATCGCCGAACATCTGCCGGGCCTCATTCGCGCCGTCGAGCGCGAGGGTCGCAAGGTCGTCTGGTCGTCCGATCCCATGCACGGCAACACGATCACGGCGGCGGGCTACAAGACCCGGCCGTTCGACCGCATCATGAGCGAGATCCGCACCTTCTTCGCCATTCATCGCGCCGAGGGAACCTACGCCGGTGGCGTGCATCTGGAGATGACCGGCAAGAACGTCACGGAATGCATGGGCGGCGCTCGTGCGATCACCGAGACCAACCTGTCGGAAATGTACGACACGTCCTGCGACCCGCGCCTCAACGCGGAGCAGTCGATCGAGGTCGCTTTCCTCGTGGCGGAGCTGCTGAAGGATGAGCGCCAGGCGCGCGGCCTGCCGCAGGTCGACGCGGCGGAGTGATCAAAGGGCGGCGCCTGCGCCGCTCGTTTTGCCGCAAAGCAATGTAGGCCTTGCCCGATTGCGCTCGCGCAAATGGCTGCGCGGGCCTATATCCGCAACATGACGACCTTCCCGACCTTCTTCATCTCGCACGGATCGCCCAACATGATCCTGCACGAGAGCCCCGCGCGCGAATTTCTGTCCGGCCTCGGCAGGACGATCCCGCGCCCCGACGCCATTCTCGTCATGTCCGCGCATTTCGAGACCGACAAGCCGATCGTCTGCGCCGACGAACAGCCGAAGATGATCTACGACTTCGGCGGCTTCGAGCCGGAAATGTACACCCAGCAATATCTCGCGCCGGGCGCGCTTGGGCTGGCGGTGGAAGCCGCGCAGCTCGCCAAGAGCGCCGGGCTCGAGGCCGTCGCCGCCACGGGCCGCGGCTACGACCACGGCACATGGGTGCCGCTGAAGCTGATCTATCCGCAAGCCGACATTCCCGTCGCCCAGATTTCCGTGCAGCCGCATCGCGGCGGCGCGCATCACGCGGCGGTCGGCCGTGCATTGGCGCCGTTGCGTGAAAAAGGCGTGCTGGTCATCGGCTCCGGCGGCGCGACGCATAACCTGCGCGCGCTCTATACTGGCGGCTACACCGACGCCGATCCCGCGCCAGCGTGGGTCGCGGACTTCGACGAATGGGTGCGCGACAAGGCCGAAGGCGGCGATCTCGATGCGATCGGCGACTATGAGAAGTCGGCGCCCTTCGCGCGTGAAAATCATCCGAGCCCGGAGCATTTCTTGCCCATGCCCTTCGCGATGGGCGCGGCGGGCGAGGGCGCCAAGGGCGAACGCATTCACGCATCGGTTCAGCGCGGCGTGCTGATGCTCGACGCCTACCGCTTCAACTGACGCAAAGCTTCCCTCAGATCGTCGCGGCGAGTTCCGCGAGCTGGTCGGCGGCTTTGCCCCAACCATCGTGGAAACCCATCTTCTTATGGGCTTCGCGATCGGAGGCGCTCCAGTGCAGCGCGCGCGCCGTGTAGCGTGTCTTGCCGGCCTCGTCCTCGAAGGTGATGATGGCCGTGAAGAACGGTTTTTCCGACGGTGTCCACGCGTCGACATAGGCGTCAGTGAAGACGATGCGCTTGCCGGGCACGACATCGAGATAGACGCCGCGATTGGGGAAACGCTCGCCGTTCGGCCCGTTGATATACATGGAAGACGCGCCGCCCGGCCGCAGGTCGGTCACGACATCGGACACGAACCACGGCTTCGGGCAGAACCATTGTTCCATCAGCTTCGGTTCTGTCCAGCAGCGGAACAGTTTTTCGCGCGGGGCGTCGATCAGGCGCGACAGCGCCAGTTCGCGGTCGTTGGTCGTTTCACTCATGCATTCCTCTCCTTCCAGCCGAACAGCCCCGCCAGATGATTGCGCAGATGGTCGAGGCAATTGGCCGCGACCGCCGCATCGCCGTGCGCTTTCGCCAGGACGAAGGCGCCCTGGATGACGGCCTGCATGTAGAGAGCCAGTCCGCGTGGCCCGCCGGGCGGCTCGACGTTTCGCGCACGCATGGCGTCCGCTATGTCCGCCTCCAGCATGTCGACATGCGCGTCGATCGATTGTGCGCAGGCCGCGCGCACCTCGGGATGGGTGAGATAAGCCTCCTGAGCCATCGTGCCGACGAGGCAGGTAAAGGCGGGCATCTCGCCCTTCATCATCGCCTGACGGAAGTCGACATAGCCGATCAGGCGGGCGACCGGATCAGGCAGGGCCCGGTATGGCGCATTCGTGAACACGCCATCCGCGATCCGCGAGAAATGGTCGGCCGCAGCGATCGCCAATGCGTCC
Source organism: Rhodoblastus sp. (assembly GCA_020442275.1). Taxonomy (GTDB): domain Bacteria; phylum Pseudomonadota; class Alphaproteobacteria; order Rhizobiales; family Beijerinckiaceae; genus JAJXWB01. The sequence continues at coordinate 12,192 of JAGRKN010000165.1, forward strand.
TTGGTTTTGAAGTGGTGGAAGAAGGCGCCTTTCGTGACGCCCGCCGCCACGCAGAGTTCGTCCACGCTCGTGCCTGCAAGGCCCTGGGTCCGGATCACCTGGAGCGCGGCGTCCAGAATCTTGTCGTGGGCGGTGGGTCGAGCAGGATTCATTGAAGGAACATACCAACCAGTTGGTATGTTTGCAATGGATATAGGCCACCGCGACCATTGAGGAGCTGCGGCGCGAGGCGTCCAGGCAGGGATCAGCCGACCTCGGCGGTCTCGTCGACGGGCTCGCGCACCGTCATCTTGTGGCCGTGCCAGGTGAAATCGTCGACGAGCCAGGCGTCGATCCACAGGACCGGCAGGGCGAGATCGCGGATGACAAGCGCGAACGGCGTGCGCCAGGTCAGCGGAAAGCGCGCTGCCGAGGTCAGCGCGAGTTCAGCGCCATAGAGCAGGGCGGCGATCGCCGCGACTGTCGCCGCCGTTGCGATCGGGCTGAAACCAGAAAATTTCGCCGCGAGCGCGCCACCCAGGATCGGCGGCAGCGCGCCGGTCAAAATCTCCGGCGCGAATTGCAGCGGGAAGGTCACGCGCCTCAGCCGCGCCCATCGCGAATGCCGCGCCCAGACGTCCCGCGCCGACCGCAGTCCGAGCGGCTGCTCGAAGGGCCGGTCGACGAGGCGCACCTTCAGGCCCTGCGCGCGCACGACCTTAGTGGAAGCGGCATCCTCCGCGATCTCCGAGGCCAGCGCGCCGATGCCGCCGGCTCTGTCGAGAACCGCGCGCCGCCACAGCATGTTCTTGCCTTGCGCGAAGCCCATCCCGACCGCTTCCGCCGCATATTGCCAGCGGGCTTGAAACGTATTGAGCAGAGCGACCTCGACATGTCCGAAAATGCCGCGCGGCCGGACGCCGAGCGGCATGGAGACGACGAGGCCGCAATCCTCCTTCATCGCGCCCATCAGCCGGTCGAGATAATCGGTGGGCATCAGGACGTTGGAATCGGCGAAGACGACCCAGTCGGCGCGCGCCGCCAGCCAGCCCTTCACGCAATTGTTCAGTTTGGGATTGGGGCAGATCGGATCGTCGCCGACGAGCAATTGCGCGGGAACGTGCGGATGCGCGGCGATCGCCGCCTCGACCAGCGGGATGATCGGATCGTTGGCCTTCTGCACGCAGAAGATCGTCTCATAGGCCGGCCAGTCGATCGCGAACGTCGAGGCGAGCGTCTCGGCGCTGAATTCCTCGATCCCGCGCAACGGGCGCACGATCGACACGAAGGGCCGCGCGGCAGGCAGCTCGCTCCTGGCGCGCATCCAGCGCCGCCCGGCAATCGCCATGCTCGTGAGGTTGAGTAGGATGAGAATGACGCAGGCCGCGCCGGCGACGAGGGCTGCGGTCACCGCGCAGGCGCCCTTAACAAGCCCCGCCCGGTCTGCGAAAAGCTGCTGCCCGGCGCGTGTCGCGCCAGGGTGATTTGTGTGAGCCCCATGTCCGGTCCAGTCGTTCGTTTCGCGCCATCGCCTACCGGCCGCATCCATATCGGCAATGCGCGTACGGCCCTGTTCAACTTTCTCGCCGCGGCGCGCCTAGGTGGCAGATTCATACTGCGGTTCGATGACACCGATCTGGCCCGTTCCACCGCTGAATTCGCTGATGGCATCGAGGTCGATCTCGCCTGGCTCGGGATCGTCCCGCATCTCGTCGTGCGCCAGTCGGATCGCGTCGCGCTTTACGAAGCTGCGGCCGAACGCCTGAAGCAGATGGGCCTGCTCTATCCCGCCTACGAGACGCAGGCCGAGCTCGATCGCCGCCGCAAGCTCAAGCAGGCGCGCGGCCTGCCGCCGATCTACGATCGCGCCGCGCTCGCCCTGAGCGACGCCGACCGCGCGAAGCTCGAGGCGGACGGGCGCCGGCCGCACTGGCGCTTCAGGCTCGAACATCGCGTCGTCGAGTGGGAAGACGGCGTGCGCGGCCATTGCCACATCGATTGCGCGTCCTTGTCCGATCCCGTGCTCGTGCGCGAGGACGGCTCGTTTCTCTACACGCTGCCCTCGGTCGTCGACGATATCGAACTCGGCATTACCGATGTCATTCGTGGCGAGGATCATGTCGCCAACACCGCCGTGCAGATCCAGATCGTCGAGGCGCTCGCGGGCTCGGACAGGGTCCCGCGCTTCGCGCATCACAATTTGCTGGTCGACGCCTCCGGCGCGGGACTTTCGAAACGCTCGGGCGCCTTGTCGATCGCTTCGCTGCGCGACAGCGGCGTCGAGTCGCTGGCGGTCGCAGCCGTCGCTGTTCTCACGGGCTCTTCGGACGAAGTTCACGCGGTCGGGTCGCTGATCGAACTGGCCCAAAAATTCGATCTCGCGCATGTCTCGCGCAACGCCGCGAAATTCGATCCCGCCGACCTGCGCTCGCTGACGCAACGCACGCTGCTGAAACTCGACTTCGAGGTCATGCGCGAGCGGCTGGCCGCGCACGACATTGTCGGCGCGCATGCAGAAGCCTTCTGGCTGGCCGTGCGCGGCAATCTCGAAAAATTTCTCGATGTTTGCGACTGGTGGCGCGTCGTCGACGGCGAAATTTCGCCGGTGATCGAGGACACGGAATTCTGCCGCGCCGCTGCAGCCCTGTTGCCGGAAGACCCCTGGGACGAAAAGACCTGGAGCGCGTGGACGTCTGCCGTGAAGACCGCAACGGGACGCAAGGGCAGGGAGCTGTTCCATCCTCTGCGCCTGGCTCTCACTGCCAGAGAGAACGGGCCGGAGCTGGCGAAACTCCTGCCGTTGATCGGCAGGACCAAGGCGCAGGCGCGTCTGGGAAGCTAGGTCGAGGCGCTCCGGCCACACGAGGCGCGGCCGCGCCCAGGCCCGAATCGATTTCTGGCGCGCGTCTCAGTCGCGCCGGAAATCGATGCCGGACTGTTGGTCGCCCGCCGTCGGCGCCCGCGCGCCGATGTCGCGCTCGCGTTCGCTTTCGGCGTCCGCGGCGCGCTTCTGCTCCTCCAGCAGCTTTTTCATCGCTTGCGGATCGAAGGCGGTCGCCTTGCCACGCTTCTTGCCCTTGAGTTGCGCCGCCTGTCCCGGCTGCTGCGGCCGCGACAATTCCTCCGCCTTCTCGGGCGTGACGATAATGTCGCCCTTGCGGCCCTGGCCGAGGAGCCGTTCGGCGTCGACCAGCGCCTCCGACCAGCTCTGGCCGGGCTTGCGGCACGAGCATTGCGGAACCACCGCCTTCTCGTATTTGAAGGCGTTCTCGAGGCTCGTATACGGGTCGCCATCGATGGAAACGGCGGTCTTCATGTCGCGCATCGAGCGCGTGTAGAGCTTGACCTCGGCGGCCGGGCACAAGGCCGTGCACATTTCCTGGAGATCGCCGAGGTTGGCGCGGCGCGCCGAATAACTGATCGGGAAAAAGGACCCGTCGCAGGTGCGCACGCAGACGGCTTCCGATCCGCCGCGCGGCTTGTCGTCGACGATCTGCTGGTCGGTATTTTCGGCTTCGCCGTCGGCAGGCGGATAGATGATCTGGTCGCGGCCGCCAAACAGGCGTTCGATGAAGTCGGGCGTGCGCTGCGCGCCGCGACAATAATAATCGTACTGCTGCTGCAACTGCTGCCGCGACCCGCCTCCGCCATAGGCGGCCTGCTGCAACTGCGCGAGATTGGCGCGCAGGCTCTGGATGCGCGCATTCAGCCCGTCGCATTGGCGGGGCCGGTCGTCGAAGAACAGAAAATGCGGACGGTTGCAGCCGATCGCGTTCGCGTGGGCGGCGAGGCGGGCGATCTCACTCTGCTGGCGTCGGGCGGCCGCGGCGGCCTGCGACGAACCGCCGCCACGCCCGGCGGCCGCGATCTGGGCGGCGAGACGGTTGCAGTCGACCTGCGCGGCCGCGTGCGATGCTTGCAGGGCGGCCGTCGCCAAAATCAACAGGACGCCGGCGCGCCGAAGGCCGGCCAGGAAATTCATGGCGTTCGCTCTCTCCGGCGCGAGGCCGATGTTGGACGAATCCCTTCTGAGCGGCGATTGTGGCGATGTCGCGCCGAAAAGCCAGAAGCGCCGGGCGCATTCCGCAGCGAACCTCTTTCAGCGGCCCGCTGTCATCGCCATATGTGCGGCACGCCGCGCGCCGGCGCCACGGAGAGATTCATGCCGCCGCTCAAGATTGCCAGCCTGCTGTTCGCCGCCGCCGTCGGCCTGTCGACCGTCGCTGGCCCCGCTGGCGCGCAGGAGCTGATCTTCCGCAAATCCACGACCTTCAAGATGCTGACGCCGAACGACAAGCTGGCGACCTACGCCATCGACGATCCCATCGTCGACGGCGTCGTCTGCCACTACACCGTGCCCGAAAAGGGCGGCGTATCCGGCATGTTCGGCGTCGCCGAGGAATTGTCCGACGTCTCGATCGCCTGCCGGCAATACGGCCCGATCACGATCAAGGAAAAATTCTCGCAAGGCGATGTGGTCTTTGCCGAGCGCCGCTCGATCCTGTTCAAACGCATGCAGATCGTGCGCGGCTGCGACGCGCGGCGCAACGTATTGGTCTACATGGTCTATTCGGACAAGCTGATCGACGGGTCGCCGAAGAATTCGACTTCCGCGGTCGCGATCCAGCCGTGGGGCGCGACCAACGAGGCCGCACGCTGCGCCGATTTCGTGAAGAATTGAGGCGAGCCGGAACGGCTCAGTTCTCGCAGGTGACGACCAGCGAGTTCGGACGCACCTGATTGGCGATCGTCAGCGGCCTGGCTGCGTCCTCGGCCTTGGTCGCATCCGGCCGCACCGCGCCGGTCACGTCGTCGGCGCGGCCGAAGGCCACCGACTGGCCATAGCCGTGCGCCTCGCACCAGGCGTCCGCCACCACGCGACCGCAGGCCGTGCCGTTGGTCAGGCATTCCGTGATGCCGTAGCCCTCGTTGTCGTTGATGATGAAGGAATTGCGCTGGGCCGCCTGCACCTGCCCGCGACCGGCGAGCGCGGCCAGCACGAGGCCGGCCATCAGCGGCAGGATGATCCGGGGAAGAACGCGATGCTCGAACTCGACGAAGGTCATCACAAGGCTCGATACGTAGGGGTCCGCAGGCCGTGCGATATTCGGCGCATGCGGTTTCCAAACGGTTAAGATCGAGGCCTTGCGCGCACTTGACGCGGGGCGCGACTTGCCATCATGGTCCAGCCCATGACGAAAACCGCCCGCATCTGCCGGAGCATTATTATCCGCTAGCCCACCCGCTGGCTGGATCCGTCATGTCCTCACGCGATTTGGATGGTCCGGCCGGCAGGCCAAAGGACCCTTTATGCCGACGCCCAGCCTCAGGCTCTACAATACGCTCACGCGAACGAAGGAGGATTTTGTCCCGATCGATGCGGGCAATGTGCGCATGTATGTCTGCGGTCCCACGGTCTACGACTATGCGCATATCGGCAACGCGCGGCCAGTGATCGTCTTCGACGTGCTCTTCCGGCTGCTGCGGCATCTCTACGGCGAACAGCATGTCACCTACGTCCGCAACATCACCGACGTCGACGACAAGATCAACGCGCGGGCATTGCGTGATTTCCCGAACCTGCCGCTCAACGACGCCATCGCGAAAGTGACGGCCTCGACCGAAAAGCAGTTTCACGAGGACGTCGCGGCGCTCGGCTGCCTGCCGCCGACCGACGAGCCGCACGCGACGGCGCATATCGAGCAGATGAAGGAGATAACGGAACGCCTGGTCGCGCGCGGCGTCGCCTATGTCGCGCAAGGCCATGTCCTGTTCTCGCCATCGGCGATGAACGCTCTGCCGGGCGCGCCGCGCTACGGCTCGCTCGCGCGCCGCTCGCTCGACGAAATGCTCGCCGGCGCCCGCGTCGACGTCGCGCCCTACAAGCGCGATCCCATGGATTTCGTGCTGTGGAAGCCTTCGGCGCCGGAAGAGCCGGGCTGGCCGAGCCCCTGCGGCATCGGCGGTCTCGGCAGGCCCGGCTGGCACCTCGAATGCTCCGCCATGTCGATGGCCAAGTTGCTGACGCCGTTCGGCGGCGGTCTTGCCTGCGACGATCCGCAGAAAAACGTGTTCGACATCCACGGCGGCGGCATCGACCTCGTCTTCCCGCATCACGAAAACGAAATCGCCCAATCCTGCTGCGCCTTCGGCTCGCAACGCATGGCCAATGTGTGGATGCACAACGGCTTCCTGCAGGTCGAAGGCGAGAAGATGTCCAAGAGCCTTGGGAATTTCGTGACGATCAATGAGTTGCTGCACACGGAGAAGTTTGGGGGAAAGACGTGGAATGGCGCCGCTCTTCGGTTCGCCATGCTCCGGACCCACTATCGCAAGCCGATCGATTGGACTGCTGCATCCCTCGAATTTGCAGACAATAGGACGATCGATTGGGGTTCGATCGAAAGCGATGCAAAAGAGAAATGGGGTGTCGTACGGGAGCTCGCGGGCGACCCCGACGCAGAAGTCGTGGCAGCGCTCGCCGACGACATGAATACGTCGTTCGCGTTGGATCGAGTGTACCATCTCGGAGAGGCTGCGCGACAGGATGCCGACGCTGCGCGACGTTTTCTTGCAAGTCTCGACCTTCTCGGCCTCGAGGTTTTCGATCTAAAAAGCCCGACGAACAATGTTGATGAGGCCCTAGTGGTGACCAAGATCGCCGCCCGCCTCGAAGCCCGCAAGGCCAAGAACTGGGCCGAGTCCGACCGCATCCGCGACGAACTGCTCGCCATGGGCATCGCGCTCAAGGACAACAAGGACGGCACGACGACCTGGGAGGTGAAGCGGTGAACGCAACCTTTCTGACGGCGCGAGTCTGTTCCCTCCCCCCTTGTGGGGGAGGGTTAGGGTGGGGGGTCGCGCAATCTCGCGACTTTGGCGCGGCGACCGGAACGCAAATCTCGCAGGATTTCGCGACCCCCTCCCCCGCCCCTCCCCACAAGGGGGAGGGGAGAGGCGCCGGCGTCGTGGAGATCGCCCCATGACCGTCGCCCTCCGTCCCTTCCTGCCCGCCGACGCGCCCGCGCTCGCGCGGCTGTTTCGCGCGAGCGTCGAAATCCTCGCCGAGGATGATTATTCCGAGAACCAGCGCGCGGCCTGGGCCGCAGCCTCTGACGATCTCGCGGCCTTCGCACAACGCCTCGCGAGCGCGCTCACGCTCGTTGCGCTCCGCAACCACGAGATCGCGGGTTTCGCCTCTTTCGGCAATGGCGCGCTCGACCTTCTCTACGTTTCGCCCGATCACGCGCGGCAGGGCGTCGCGACCGCGCTCGTCGACGCCGTCGAAAAGCTCGCGCTTGCGCGTGGCGTGAAGGAAATCCAGACCGACGCCTCCGATGTCGCGCATGATTTTTTCAAAGGGCGCGGCTATGTCGCGACCCAGCGCAACACGGTCTCGCTCAATGGCGAATGGTTCGCCAACACCACGATGAAGAAGCAGCTGGCTCCGCCAGCGCCTCAAGGAAAGCCGCACTGATGGCCCGCGAAAGACTGACCCTGTTCGACACCACTTTGCGCGACGGCGCGCAGACGACGGGCGTCGATTTCTCGATCGAAGACAAACGCGCGATCGCCAAAATGCTCGACGATCTCGGGCTCGACTACATCGAGGGCGGCTATCCAGGCGCCAATCCGCTCGACACGGAATTTTTCGGTAGGCGGCCGAAAGTGAAAGCCAAATTCGCGGCCTTCGGCATGACCAAGCGCGCCGGCCGTTCGGCCGCCAACGATCCCGGAATCGCCGGGCTCGTCGCGGCGGACGCCGACGCCATCGTCTATGTCGCCAAGAGCTGGGACTATCAGGTCCATGTCGCGCTCGAATGTTCGCTCGAGGACAATCTCGAGGGCATCGCCGATTCCGTGCGCTACGCCATCGAAAAGGGCCGCGAGGCCCTCGTCGATTGCGAGCATTTTTTCGACGGCTACAAGGCCAATCCCGACTACGCCATCGCCTGCGCGAAAACGGCCTACGAGAGCGGCGCGCGCTGGATTGTTCTGTGCGACACCAACGGCGGCACGCTGCCACATGAGATCGAAGAGATCGTCGGCGAAGTGCTGAAGCAAATTCCCGGCGACCACGTCGGCATTCACGCGCACAACGATACGGAAAACGCCGTCGCCAATTCGCTCGCGGCCGTGCGCGCGGGCGTACGTCAGGTGCAGGGCACGCTCAACGGGCTCGGCGAGCGCTGCGGCAACGCCAACCTCACCTCCATCATCCCGACGCTGCTGCTGAAGCCGGAGTTCTCCGAAAAATTCGAGATCGGCGTGACCCCGGAAAAGCTGACCCATCTGACCAAGGCGAGCCACGCTTTCGACGAATTGTTGAACCGCGCGCCCAACCGCCATGCGCCCTACGTCGGCGCGAGCGCCTTCGCGACCAAGGCCGGCATTCACGCCTCCGCCGTTCTGAAGGACCCGCGCACCTACGAGCACGTGACGCCCGACTCCGTCGGCAATACGCGCAAGGTTCTGGTGTCCGACCAGGCCGGCAAGTCGAACATCCTGTCCGAGCTCGAACGCCTCGGCGTCAGCCTCGACAAGAACGATCCGCGCCTCGTACGCCTGCTCGACGAAGTGAAGGACAAGGAAGCGCAGGGCTATGCCTACGAAGGCGCCGACGCGTCCTTCCTGCTTCTCGCCAAGCGCGTGCTCGGGCAATTGCCGGATTATTTCGACGTCGAGCGCTACAGCGTGAATGTCGAACGCCGTTTCAACGCGAAGGGCGACATGGTCACGGCGTCGGAAGCCATCGTGAAGGTGCGCGTCGATGGCGAACTCTTGATCTCGGCCGGTGAAGGCAACGGCCCGGTCAACGCGCTCGACGTCGCGCTCCGCAAGGATCTCGGCCGCTTCCAGAAATTCATCGAGGATGTGGAGCTGGTCGATTATCGCGTGCGCGTCTTCCAGGGCGGCACGGATGCGGTCACGCGCGTGCTGATCGAATGTGGCGACAGCAATGGCGAGCGCTGGTCCACGGTCGGCGTCTCCGCCAACGTCATCGACGCCTCCTTCCAGGCGCTGGTGGATTCGATCAATTACAAGCTGATGGTTTCGGGAGCGGCGTAGGCGCTTCCGTCATTGCGAGGAGCAGAGCGACGATGCAATCCAGAGCCACGTTCCGGCTCTTGATTGCTTCGCTGCGCTCGCAATGACGGCTTCTGCCTAAAGCCGTGGATCGATCGTCTCTACGCGCCCGCCCGCGCGATCCTGGCGCGCGATCGCGCTTTCGATCATCGGCAGCACGTCAGCGACGCGCTCAGCCACGAGATAGCGCAGCTCGAATTCCTGCCGGATGAAGCCGCTGCCGCGCATATGGGCGAACAGGGACAGCAGCGGCCGCCAGAAGCCGCCGATATCGGCGATCACGACCGGCTTTGTGTGCCGGCCGAGCTGCACCCAGGTGAGTTGCTCGACGAGTTCTTCCAGCGTGCCGATCCCGCCGGGCAGGGCGACGAAGGCGTCGGCGCGTTCGAACATCATGCGTTTGCGCGTATGCATGTCCCCGACCACCACGAGTTCCTGCGCCTCGTGCAGCATGCTCTCGCGCTTCTTCAGAAATTCCGGGATGATTCCGACGACGCGTCCGCCAGCCGCCAGCGTCGAGCGGGCGACCTTGCCCATCAGGCCATTGTCGCCGCCGCCATAGACGAGGCCATGGCCGGCCGCGCCGATGCGGCGTCCGAGTTCCTCGGCCGCAGCGACGAAATGCGGTTCTGTCCCATTCGCGGAGCCGCAATACACGCAAATATTCAACAGCCTCGCTCCTCGCCTGATTCGGAAATCCTAGCAGAGCGAGGGCGCGCGCCAGTGAAAATCAGCGCGCGCGCGTCCAGCTTTCGCCTTTGCAGATCGCGCCGCCGAGCACGCAGCCGTCGAGTGTCACGGAATTCGCGCCGTTGAGCGTGATCTTGCCCATATAGGTCTGGCCGTCCTCGAGATTCTTGACGCGGCCTTCCCAGACGTTCGGGCCGGTTTTCGTCGCGCCGGAAAAGACCATGGCGCCGATATATTTTCGGTCCGCCGGGTCCGTGACGCCTTTCACTTTCACACACAGGCCGCCGCCGCAGCGGAAGAAGGAGAATGTCGTGCCATCCTCGGGCCGGCGCCAGACGCCATAAGGTTCGGCGGCGAAAGCGGTCGTTGCCAGCGCGATGAGCGTCAGCGCGGCTAAAGTGCTTTTCAGCATCGTAATTCCCTGGCAGCGGGCGGTCGGCGCCGCGTGAATGGCGCCTTTTTCCCCAGAGCGCGGACCCAGTCAATCGCTGATGCGCGGGGCGGGCGCCGCTTATGTCGGCGGCCCCCGTGTCATTTGCCCCGCCACCGCTTATATCTGGCGAAAATTCAACCGGTTTCGACATGCGACATCTTTCAGCGCCGCCCGCCGCCGCGCCCGGCCAGCAACTAAAGTCCGACGCCACGCTCGTCTCCACGGGGCGGCGGCTGTGGCCCTACATCTGGCCGCGCGACCGTTTCGATCTCAAGTTGCGGATTTTCCTGGCGTTCGCGGCGCTCGTGGTCGCCAAGCTGGTCACGATCGCCGTGCCCTATTCCTTCAAATGGGCGACGGATTCGCTCAATTCCGGCAGCGCGCACATCGAGGACCTGCCCGCCGTGCTCGCGGGCCCGATCGCGCTGACGATCGTCTACGGCGTGCTGCGCACGGCCATGGCCGGGTTTACCCAGGCGCGCGACGCGCTGTTCGCCGCCGTGGCGATGAACGCGGTGCGGCGGCTGGCCAATGATGTCTTCGTGCACATGCACGAACTCTCGCTGCGCTATCATCTCGAACGCAAGACCGGCGCGCTGACGCGCGTGCTCGAGCGTGGGCGCACCGCCATCGAGACGATGGTGCGCATGATCACGCTGACCGGCCTGCCGACGCTGCTCGAATTCGCGCTGATCCTTGCGGTCTTCTTCGTGCAGTACGACTGGCGTTATGCGCTGGCGACCGTGTTGATGATCGTCGCCTACATGGCCTTCACCACCATCGCCACCAACTGGCGCATCGGCATCCGTCGCTCGATGAACGAGAGCGACAACGACGCCAACACCAAGGCGATCGACAGTCTGCTCAACTACGAGACGGTCAAGTATTTCAACGCCGAGGGACGCGAGGCCGCCCGCTACGACAAGGCGATGGCGCGCTACGAGAAGAACAGCGTGGCGAGCTACACGTCGCTCGCGGTCCTGAACGCCGGGCAGGCGGCGATCTTCACGGTCGGGCTGACGGCGGTGATGATCATGTGCGTGTCCGGGATCAGGGAAGGGCGCAACACGATCGGCGATTTCGTGCTGATCAACGCCATGATGATCCAGCTCTACCAGCCGCTGAATTTCATGGGCATGTTCTATCGCGAAGTGCGCCAGGCCGTCATCGACATCGAGGCCATGTTCCATATCCTCGAGCAGAAAGCCGAGATCGCGGATCGCCCCGGCGCGAAGCCGCTCGTCGTGAGCGACGGCGTCGTGCGCTTCGAAAACGTTTTCTTCCACTACGATCCGCAGCGCGAGATCTTGAAAGGAGTCGATTTCGAGGTGCCGGCGGGCAAGACGGTTGCGATCGTCGGCCCCTCCGGCGCCGGCAAGTCGACCCTGTCGCGCCTCGTCTTCCGCTTCTACGAGCCGCAGCAGGGCCGCGTAACGATCGACGGGCAGGACATTTCCCGCGTGACACAGGAGAGCCTGCGTCGCGCCATCGGCATAGTCCCGCAGGACACGGTGCTGTTTAACGATACGATCGGCTACAACATCCGTTACGGTCGCTGGGATGCGAGCATGGACGAAATCCGCGACGCCGCAGCCATGGCGCAGATCGACCGCTTCATCGGCGTCGTGCCCGACGGCTACGATGCGCAGGTCGGCGAACGCGGCCTGAAGCTGTCGGGCGGCGAGAAACAGCGTGTCGCGCTCGCCCGCACGATTCTGAAGGCGCCCCCGATCCTCGTGCTCGACGAGGCGACTTCGGCGCTGGACAGTTTCACCGAGCGCGAGATCCAGGACGCGCTCGAACGCGTTTCGCGCGGGCGCACCTCGCTCGTCATCGCGCATCGCCTGTCGACCGTGGTCAATGCCGACGAAATCATCGTGCTCGACCAGGGCCGCATCGTCGAGCGCGGCCGCCACGAGCATTTGCTGGAGCAGGGCGGCGTCTACGCGGGCATGTGGAACCGCCAGCGCGAGGTGCACGACGCCGAGGAGGCCTTGCGCCGCGCCGCCGAGGAAGAAGGCCAGAGCGTGCGCGTGAATATCGAGGCGTGAGCGAAGGCGGGACGGCCGGCTTCCAGCCGGCTCTCGCGACGCGCTTCGCCGGCTGGAGGCCGGCGGTCCCGGATTTTCGTGACTTTCGGCTCCGTCGGTGGCATTAGAGCGCCCGCGCCAAGGAACCCGCCCCATGTCCCTCTACGAATCCGTCCGCCGCCAGATCGTCCCGATCCATCCGGAAGGCTATGTCTTCATTGCCGCTTTCGCGATCGGCTCGCTGGTCCTGCACTGGATCTGGCCGCCGCTCGGCTGGATCGGCGCGCTGCTGACCCTGTGGTGCGCCTATTTCTTCCGCGATCCCGTGCGCGTGACGCCCGACCGCGACGGCCTGGTCGTCGCGCCGGCCGATGGCTACGTCTGCTCGATCGGCAACTTTTCCCCGCCGCCTGAGCTGGGGCTGGGCGAAGCGCCGATGCACCGCATTTCGATCTTCATGTCGGTGTTCGACTGCCACGTGAACCGTGCGCCGGTCGCCGGCCGCATCGCGCGCATCGCTTACAAGCCGGGCCTCTTCGTCAACGCCGATCTCGACAAGGCGAGCGAGGACAACGAGCGCAACGGCGTGGTTTTGGAAACCTCGCGTGGAAATTTCGGCGTGGTGCAGATCGCCGGCCTGATCGCGCGCCGCATCGTCTGTTTCTCGAAGGAAACCGAGACGCTCGCCGTCGGCCAGCGCTTCGGCCTCATTCGCTTCGGCTCGCGCGTCGACGTCTACATGCCATCAGGCGCGACGCCGCTCGTCTCGCTCGGCACCAAGACGATCGCCGGCGAAACGCCGATCGCGGATTTCGCGGTCGTGCAGAACGCGGTCTACCGTTCTGCCTGAGCCCTGCAGCACGCGATTGACGCCGGGAATGCGCGACAAGAGCCCGGCCGCGAGGTAGCAGGCGAGGCAGCCGACGAGACCTGTCGCGCCGAACTTCAGGAGCGGTGGCGCGGACACGCCGCGCCAGACAAGCGCCCCGAATACGGGGGCTCGTAGTAGTACCACCCACCCTTCGCGCCGTAGATGATCGCTGCGTGATGCAGGACGACCAGCAGGGCGACGCATCCGCGCAGGGCATCGAGCCCCGCATCGCGCGCATTGCGCCTTTCCGCGGTCGCTTCGCTCGAGGAATCGCCCATCATGCCGCGATTGTAGCGTCAGCGTCGCCGCAACAAGAAATGCGCCGGACGATCGCTCGCCCGGCGCATGCTTTCGGCTCGTGCGCCCCTATTTCGGTGCGAAGAAGTGCTCGCCGACCTTCAGGACCTCGCCATTCGCGACATCGGTGGCGACCAGCGTGATCGGCGTATTGTCGGTCTTGGCCGCGCCGGCCGGCGCCGTGATGCTGACGCGCAGGTCTCGGACACGGTCCGGCTCGACCTCCAGCAGCAGGCGTCCGTCGGCGGCAGGCGCGACGCCCACGGCGGAGAGCTTGGCCTGATCGAGCCCCTGAACCGTCAGCGCGAAGGTTCGCGGCGCGCCGCCCTTGTTCGACAAATGCACGGTCATGTCGTTGCGCACATGGCCGTCGGACAGCGCGACGAACAACGGGTTGCGGTTGTGCTGGGCGGCGATCAGCGCGGTCGTGCGATTGAGCAGCGCATAGAGCATGACCGAACCGACGATCGCCATCACGGCGGCGTAGAGGACCGTACGCGGACGGATCGGCCGGTATACCGGCGGCTTGCCTTCCTTGCGACGTTCCATGTTGATGTCGGTGTCGTAGCCGATGAGCCGCGTCGGACGGCCGATCTCCTTCATCACATTGTCGCAGGCGTCGATGCACAGGCCGCACTGCACGCAGCCGAGTTGCAGGCCCTTGCGAATGTCCGTGCCTGTCGGGCAAACCGCGACGCACTGGTTGCAGTCGATGCAATCGCCGGCGGCTAGGCCCTTGAGATGGGCGGCTTCGGCCTTCTTGACCGACATGCGCGGTTCGCCGCGATCGACCTTGTAGGTGACGTTGAGCGCCCATTCGTCGGTCAGCGCCGCCTGGATGCGTGGCCACGGGCACATGTAGAGGCACACCTGCTCACGCATATGGCCCGCGAAAATGTAGGTCGTCGCCGTGAGGATGCCGATCCACAGATAGGCGGAGAAGGGCGCCTGGAAGGTGGCGAGATTGCGCACCAGCGTCGGCGCGTCGTCGAAATAGAGAACCCAAGCGCCGCCGGTCCACCAGGCGATCATCAGCCACAGGAAATGCTTGAGCCCGACCTCGCGAATGTGCTGGAAGGTCCAGCCCTTCTTGTCCTTCATGATGCGGTCGCGACGGTCGCCTTCGACCCAGCGCTCTACGGCGTAGAACAGGTCCGTCCACACCGTCTGCCAGCACAGGTAGCCGCACCAGATGCGGCCGGCGAGGGCGTTCATCAGGAACAGCGTGAGCGCGGCCAGCACAAGCAGGCCGGTGAAGAAATAGACCTCCTGGGGCCACAGCTGGATGAAGAAGAAGTAGAAACGCCGGTGCGGCAGGTCGACCAGCACGGCCTGGTTCGGCAGGCCCGGCCCGCGGTCCCAGCGCACGAAAGGCAAGAGATAGTAGACACCCAAGCAGAAGATCAGCAGACCCCACTTGATGTTGCGAAACGTGCCGTGGGTGGCTTGCGGATAGACCTTCTTCCGGGCCGCGTAGAGCGGTCCGGTGATGAGTGTGGAGTCTTCGCTCATTGCGTCTGCCGATCTATGTATTCGATTTTTCGCATATGAAGCCGCACACCTAAGCCGCGCCTTGATCTGCCGCAAGGCGTTTCACGGCTCAAAACCTGTTTCGGGCGGGCGACATTGCGACGCATGTGCACATCCGGCAGGCAAAGCCGGGTGTGGGTGGCTAGGTCGTGGCCGGGCCGAAAATGGCGGCGCGTTCTTCGGGCGTCGATTGCAGGAACGGATGGCGCCCATAGGCCGTCGCGCGCAGCGTGTCGATATCCGTGATCATGCAGACGATCTTGCGCGAGAGCATCGGATAGGTGCGCGGCTCGCTGATCGGCCTGTGGCCGATCACCCGGCGATACATGACGACATGTTCGGAGCGCACCGTCGCCAGCACATAGGTCGCCCCGAAATATTCGGCGGCCATGGAGATCATGCGCAGTGTCAGGAACGGCAGGTCGGGACCCATGCGGGCGAATTCGGGCTCGATAACGAAGCGGGTGGGGTCGATGATCAGCTTGCCTTCGGCGAGATAGGGCTCGAGTGCGTCGCCGAATGTGTCCATGGCGGGCATGCGCGCGCCCGGCGCATTGTTTGTGTGAAAACGGACGGTGCTCGCGAGCCGGTCGCCGAAATACATGCCCATAATGACGGCATTATCCGCATCGTCCCAAGCGTCCTGGAATCGCTCGCGCGTATTCGGGCTAATTCCGCCATCCAGCAGATAGCCGCGATAGCGCAGGCTAAAAATCGCGTCTCTGTCCTCTTCGGTTCTCGCGACACGGTACGTCACGGTTTTCAGGACTTCTGCGACTTTTTCGTTGAATGTCGGCACGCGCTGGTGCGCGTTCATGATCTCGGTTCCATTGGCCGGTCGCTTTACTGAGCGAAAGGTTATCAGGCGCCGGCGCGAAGTAAAGACTGACCCAACGTCAGTCTTAACCCGGGTTAGCCATGCGCCGGTCGCCGCGCCTGCGCCCTCGCGGCGCCCGTTTCCCCAAGACTGCGCAACCTTGCCACAGTGTTTTCAGAGGTGATGGCGAAATCAATGACATGTACGCACGATGGCCGTCCCTTCGCGCGTCGTCAAAATGCCGCAGAGAGACGCCAGAATTCAACTCGTCGTTTCTGTGGCCCGTCTGGATTTCGGTAACGGCCCATAAACCAAAGTCGCATTACATCGTATCGAGGAGAAACGATGAGCGCGGCCCACAAGCGAATCGAGATCAATGCTTGCCCGGCGCCGGACCGCAGGGCGACGTTGGAGCGCGCGACAGCGCGTCGCGAAAAACTCCAGACGATGTTCGACGACGCGTCGTTCATCGACATGGCGCTGCGTCAGGGCCGCTACCTGCGTCTGTGCGCGGCGATCGCCTGGGCGAGCGAGCGCGAGGAACGCGCCCGAAACGCGCTGCAGACCGATGACATGGTAGACCAGCTCCGGCAGATCGGCGCGGCTGGCTCTCGTTGACGCGCGCCACGCGTTGACGCCGGGGACATCGCGTGCAAGACAGTTGAGACTTGCAACTGCCGATTCCGCCGATACTTGGCGGCGGCCCGCAGAGCCTCCATGCGCAAACAATCCAGATCTTTCACGGTTGAAGTCAAACGCCGGCCGACTTCTCTGACCAAGAAGCCCGTGTTCGCCGAGCCGAGCCCGTCCATCCCCGCGCCGCCGGCCGCCGCCCTCGTTTTCGCCGCGGCCGAGCCTGCGCCCAACGCGGTCGAGGAAGCGCAGCGCCGCATCCTGCCGTGCCTGGTGACAGAGGCCGCAATCGACGCCGCCAAAGCCGTCGAGGAAACGGAGGAGGCGATAGCGCCCCGCCGCCGGGGTCGCCCGCGCAAGCAGCAATCTGCGGACGATCTCGCGCCGCTGGCGCCGCGCAAGCGCGGCCGACCGCGCAAGATTCCGCTCGAGGCCAGGGAGCAGGCGCAGAGCCCGAGCGCTCCCGCGCCCCAGCCTGTGCGTGTCGTGCAAACCGTTCCGGCGGCGCCGGTCGGCGCCAGCGTGCGTTCAAACGCGCGCCGCGCCGCCGTCAGCGAATTGCCGCGCAGCGAGCGCTGGAAACGGCGCCTGCCCAAAACCCTGCGATAAGCGACGGGCGCCCGTGGCGCGGTTGATCCGCGCCGCGCGCCGGCGCATCCTTCGCGTGTGACGCTGCGGCGGAACGGGAGGGAACAAAATGAAGCGCGGCGCGCTCGGACGATTTCGTGTCATCGATCTCACGCGCGTACGCTCCGGGCCGACCGCCGTCCGTCAGCTCGCCGATTTCGGCGCCGACGTCATCAAGATCGAGCCTCCCGAGCAGAGCGCGGTCGACGAGCCGAGACATAGTTCCGACTTCCAGAACCTGCACCGCAACAAGCGCAGCATCACGCTCGATCTGAAACACCCTCAGGGTCTTGCCGTCTTCCGACGTCTGGTCGAAACGGCCGATGTCGTCGTCGAGAATTTTCGTCCCGACGTGAAGACGCGCCTCGGGATCGATTACGAAGCAGTGCGCGCGATCAATCCGCGCATCGTCTACGCCAGCATTTCCGGATACGGACAGGACGGCCCCTATCGCATGCGGCCCGGCTTCGACCAGATCGCGCAGGGCATGGGCGGGCTGATGTCGATCACCGGCCTGCCGGGACAGGGGCCGGTGCGCGCCGGTATCGCGATCGCCGATACGTCGGCCGGCCTCTATTGCGCGCTCGGCATACTGACGGCCTTGCTCGAACGCGAGGTTTCTGGCGAGGGCCAGTGGGTCAAGACCTCGCTTCTCCAGGCGCAGATCGGACTGCTGGATTTCCAGGCGACGCGCTGGCTGATGGATGGAGTCGTGCCGCCGCAGGCCGGCAACGATCATCCGACCGTCTATCCGATGGGCGTGTTCCCCGCCGCCGACGGGCTCATCAACATCGCGGCGTCGGGCGAGGGTATGTGGCGCAAGCTGTGTGACGAACTCGGACTGCAGCGCATCGTTGACGATGCGCGCTTCGCCGATGGCGGCCGCCGCTCGCGCAATCGCGCCGCCCTCTACGAGATCATCGCGGAGACGACCGGCGCGAAGCCGGCGCGCGAATGGATCGAGCGGCTCAACGCAGTCGGCGTGCCCTGCGGGCCGATCTACACGATCGATCAGGTCTTTGCCGACCCGCAGGTGCATGCGCTCGGCATCGCGCAGAGCGTGACCCATCCCAAGCTCGGCGAAACGATGCTCGTCGGCCAGCCAGTCGAGCTTTCGCGCACGCCGGGAACGATCGAGACGCCGACGCCGGCGCATGGCGCGCATACCGACGACGTCCTGCGCGACCTCGGCTACGACGCGCAGGAGATCGCAGGACTGCGCGCCGCTGGCGCGCTGTGACGTCGGTGAAGAAGTTCGACGATCTACTGGTGTTCGTGACGGTCGTGGAGCGCCGGAGCTTCATCGGCGCCGCGCGCCAGCTCGGCCTGCCGCCGGGCACGGTCAGTCGCAAGGTGCAGGAGCTGGAGACCCGGCTCGGCAT
>JAGRKN010000165.1:30639-34224 GCA_020442275.1 Rhodoblastus sp.
CGCGCGGTTTCGCCGCCTTCGAGGAGGCGGAATCGCTGGCGATCGATCATCACGACAAGCCGGCCGGCGTGCTGCGCATCGTCGTGCCCTATGCGCTGCTCTATACCGCGCTGTTGCCGCACGTGCCGGCGTTTCGCGAGGCCTATCCGGATGTCCGGATCGAATTCGTCGTCACGAACCAGCCGATCGATCTCGTCGAGAACAATTGCGATCTTGCGATCCGCGTCGGCGCGCAGCCGGATTCCAGCTATGTGAAGCGGACGCTGTTCGTCTCGGAATACCGGCTCGTCGCGACGCCGGCCGCGCTCGAGAAATTCGGGCGGCCGACAAAGCCCTCCGATCTCCTGACAATGCCAATGGCGGGGCTCTTGCGGGCAAACAACATCACGAGCCCTTCGCTCGTGCCGCCCACTTGGTCCTTCGTGCGCGGGGATCGGCGCGAGGAATTGTCCTTTCGCTTCGCCGTCGCCGCGACAGACCCGATCGTGCCGCTCGATTTCGCGCTGCGTGGGCAGGGAATCGGCCTCCTGCTCGATACGCTCACACGCCCTTCGATCGAGATCGGATTTCTCGAAGTGGTGCTCGCCGACTGGCGGATCGCCGACAGTCTGGAACTTTCGCTGCTCTACCGTCGCCGCGCGACAATGGATTCGAAGGTCCGCGTTTTCATCGATTTCCTGAGCGAAAGAATTCGCGCGGTGCGCTGAGCGCGCCTGGCAAACAAGGGACGGAACCTTGGTTCCGCCCCTCGGTGCTGGCGATTGCGCGCGCCCGCTTACGCGAAGGTCGGCACGAAATTACCTTCCGGCGCCGCATAGCTCGCAGTCTGGAAGTTCTGGCCGCCCTCGGGCTGGCGGAAGGAGGCGGTGACAACGACGCCCGACCCCTCCGGCGCGCGATATGACGCGGTCTGCACCACGCCTTCGCCTTCAGGGGCGCGGTAGGAAGCGGTCACGGCGGAGCCGGCTCCCTCCGGCGCCGCGTAGCTCGCCGTCTGGAAGTTCCGGCCGCCCTCGGGCTGGCGGTACGAAGCGGTGACCACGAAGCCCGAGCCTTCCGGTGCGCGGTATGACGCGTTGTGAACCGCGCCATTGCCTTCCGGCGCGCGATAGGAAGCAGTCACGACGGCGCTCGAACCTTCCGGCTGCGAAGCCGAAGCTGTCGTGAAATGGCCGTTGCCTTCCGGGGCATATGCCGTGGCGGCAGCCACGCCGCCGAACGCGAGAGCCGAGGCGAGAAGGGCGATCTTGATGTTTTTCATAGTCTTTCTCCTGTTGTGCTGCGCTGCATCGTTCAGCGATGAGCGCAATCTATGGCCGGTAGTTCGCCGAGATAATCCCCCTCACAGGCAAGTGATTGTTTCGTGAGTGCGCATAATCTCGGCGGCCAACCATGCCCCCTCTCCGGGACCCGATGTCGCCGCATAAGGCGGCGCTCAGGCGCGAAGTCTTACTAAGCTGCTGACATAATGATATTTTTTCCCAAGCCGCCGCTCGCGTTTGACTGGCGAGCGGCGAGCCCGGGATGTTCTTGCCTGGTATTACGAAGCCAGGCGCCCGACGGTTTTCCGCGGTGCGGTAAAAGCATTGTGATCCGCAGTTGACCCCGCGCGGGCGGCTAGCGGTTCGCGGCGCGCCGTGACATTCTGACGTCGCGCTTCGGCCGGGGCGCCTGGAGGCTCATGTGACGAACCTTGCCCGAGAACAGGCGGCGACATCGACCGGGCCGGCGATCCGGCTGATTGGCGTCAACAAGTGGTACGGCGCATTTCACGTGCTGAGAAACATCAATCTCGACGTGGCGCGCGGCGAGAAAATCGTGATCTGCGGTCCCTCCGGCTCCGGCAAGTCGACCATGATCCGCTGCATCAACCGGCTGGAGGAGCACCAGCAGGGCCAGATCATCGTCGACGGAACGGAGTTGACCAACGACCTCAAGCGCATCGACGAAGTGCGGCGCGAGGTCGGCATGGTCTTCCAGCACTTCAACCTCTTCCCGCATCTCACCATTCTCGAGAATTGCACGCTGGCGCCGATCTGGGTGCGCAAGATGCCGAAGGCCGAGGCCGAAAAAGTCGCCATGAAATATCTGGAGCGCGTGCGCATTCCCGAGCAGGCGAACAAATATCCGGGCCAGCTGTCTGGCGGTCAGCAGCAGCGCGTCGCCATCGCGCGTTCTCTCTGCATGAGCCCGAAGATCATGCTGTTCGACGAGCCGACGTCGGCGCTCGATCCGGAAATGGTCAAGGAAGTGCTCGACACCATGGTTTCGCTGGCGGACGAAGGCATGACCATGCTGTGCGTGACGCACGAGATGGGCTTCGCGCGCCAGGTCGCCGATCGCGTGATCTTCATGGATCAGGGCGAGATCGTCGAGATGAACACGCCCGACGCCTTCTTCTCGAACCCGCGGCACGAGCGTACGCAATTGTTCCTCAGCCAGATCCTGCACTGATTGTTCACGAGGGGCGCGTCTCAGCTCTTGCGTGCGTGAAGCACATGCGCGCCGACGCTCGGCGACGTAGTGGCGGGGTCGGCGCCGAAGTATCTGACGGCGATCTCGAGTTGCCCGAGGTCATTCTGTTCCGTAAGGCCGTGCGCGGCGAGAAGCTGCGCGATCTCCCGAGGCTGAAAATGACTGAGCCACGGCTCGCCGAGCGCCGCGGTGTAGGCGGCGAGCGCGGCAATTTTCGCACGCTTGTCCGGCGGGTAGCTGTCGAGCGGTTCGCTGTAGTCGAACACCAACTCCGGCGAATGCAATGTCACGATTTCCGCTAGAGTGTCGGCAATCGTCTGGCGGGTCAGATAGGGGACCACGCCCAGCCAAATGAAAAACGCGGGCTCTTTCTTGTCAAAATCGGCTGCCGCAAGCTCTTGAGTGAGCTTGTCGCGTTCGAAATCGACGGCGACAAACCGGACATTCTCGCGAATTGCAAAGCCAGCTTCCTTCAGCCGCCGCAATTTCCAGAGCTGCGTCGCTGGATGATCGACCTCGAACATTCTTACGCCAAGCGCCGCATGGGGATTGCGCAAGGCGAGCGTATCGAGGCCCGCGCCGAGCACGACGGCCTGACGCACGCCGCGCGAGACCGCATCCGCGAGACAATCTTCGGCAAAGCGGCTTCGCGCCGCCATGAACAGCCTGAGCGGCGCGTGCTCCGAAGAAGATAGTCTGTGGATCACGGCTTCGGCTTCTTCGCCGAGAATCGAACATGCGTACGGGTCCGAAAACACCGCGCCTTCATCGAGGATTTGATGCGCGGCGCGGTATCCCGCAGCGCCGACGGCGGTTCGACTGGGCTTGCGTTCGAGCATGAACACTCCTTTCGCGGCGCGTGCGCGCCTCGACAAAGCGGGGATTGGAAGTCGGTCGGTTTCGGGCGGTTTGAATTTTGCGAAAATCGTAGAAGTCGCAAGCTGCCGCAAGTCTTGTAATTATTTATATTTCTCGTATATTGAATGGGCGCAGTCGATTGCGTCGACCTCGCATTTCCACATTCGTTGGCTACGATTGGTTCGCTTCGGTGCGCGAGCTTTTGCGTCGCCGGCGTCCAGCGCGCGAAATGCTCGAGCGAATCGATGAGCG
>JAGRKN010000166.1 GCA_020442275.1 Rhodoblastus sp.
CGTTTCGCGGAAGCCTTCGCCGAGCGCATGCACGAGCGCGTGCGCAAGGAATTCTGGGCCTATGCGCCGGACGAGGATTTCTCGCCCGACGATCTGCTGGGCGAAACCTATCGCGGCATTCGCCCGGCGCCGGGCTATCCCGCGCAGCCCGACCATACCGAAAAGGCCGTTCTGTTCGACCTGCTCCAGGCGGAGAAGCGCACGGGCGTGAAGCTGACGGAAAGCTACGCCATGTGGCCCGGCTCCTCGGTGTGCGGCCTTTATTTCTCGCACCCGCAGGCGCATTATTTTGGCGTCGCCAAAGTGGAGCGCGATCAGGTCGAGGATTACGCGGATCGCAAGGTCATGGACATCGGCGAGGTCGAACGCTGGCTCGCGCCCGTGCTCAACTATGATCCGGCTGCATTCGCGAAGGCGGCGGCTGAGTAACGCGGGTCAGATCGCCGCGATCGTCGCATTGAGGTCGCGCAGTTTCTGTTTGTCGCTGTCGAGCGCCAGCGCGCGTTCGGCGTGGTCGAGCGCGAAGCGGGCCTCGCGCAGCGCGGCGGCGCGCATTTCTCCGTTGCCGGATCGCGCCAGCGCGCCCAATGCTTTTTGCAGGCGAATCTGGACCTCGACGATAGCGGCGGCGTCGCGCGCGATCGGTCCGAAGGCGTCGCTCAAGAGGTCGCTCGCCACAAGCGGCGCGAGCCTGAGGCGCGGATAGAGGATTTCGTCGTCTTGGCGCGGCGCGTTCGCATATTCGAGCAACAGACGCGTCGCGCGGCCCACCACATCGATCGCGGTGCCGGCGTCGTTGATGGCGGGGGACAGGGCGCGCGAGGCGATCTCCGCGAGCACGGCGAGGCCAAAGCGCGGGTCCTGATCGAAGGATCGCTGGTCGTCGATCACGAACGCCTGTTCTATTCGGGCGGTCGTTTCGGCGTCCTGTGGCGCGCCGCTGTCGGTGAGGACGCGCGCCACCGGCTGGTTCGCGAACACGAAGGCGCCGGACGGTTTCTCGATGTAGATCGTGCAGCCCGCGCCTTCGGCGAGCGCGGACAATCCTTCGAGGTCGACGTGCTGTACGTAGCCGATGCGCGGCGTCGCGATGGGGGCGTGATCGCCGTCGGCGGTCTGCGCAGGGTCGTAGGGGCGGGCGCCAAGGGTGGGCGCGACGGCGCGGTCGCGCAGCGCCTCGCGCACCGTTTCCTCGACGATGCGCGCCGTCTCGCCGACGCGGCCGAGGCCCGAGAGATGATCGATCCAGCGCAGCATGGCGGTGATGACGAAGGCGATGACCGCGAGCGTGACGACAAACAGTACGAGCCGGCCGCGATCGCCATAAAGTTCGGTGCCGAGGGAAATGATGCCGACGAGGCCGAAAAGAAAGGCGCCGATGAAGGCGCCGAGCGCATTTTGCGTAATCGAATCCTGCCGCAGCAGCTTTGTCGCCCGCGGGGTGACGTTGGATGTCGCCGAACCGTAGGCCGTTACCATGACATTGAGCGAGAAGGTCGTCACCGCGAGCATGCTCGATGCGAGAATGTCGAGGATGCGTTCAACCGTCTCTGCGGAGATCCTGGTCGGCGGATCCCACGTCATGTAGCGCTCGGCGATCACGCCGGCCATGGCGGCGCCACATCCGAGCACGGCGAAAATCGTCGCGCGAAACCACAATTCGCGCGAAAGCTGTCGCAGCAGCCAGCGCGTTCGCGAAATCATCGCCCGGGCCTGCGCAGCCCGAGTCCCTTGCCGATCAGGGCGTCCAGCGCGCGGTCCGGCAGGAGGCGCGGCAGGAGCCAGTTCTTGAGACGGCCCGGCACGACGGGTATGCGCGTCGGCGGCTTCGGCGCGACGAGCGCGCGCAGCACGGAGGCCGCGACCCGTTCGGGCGGAAATCCGGCGCGTCCCTCCTTCAGCGCGTGCGCACGCAGCCGCGAGACCGAATCCTTGTACTCGGTCCTGAAATAGGGCGTGTAGTCCGCGTTCTCCGCCTTGTCCCAGATGGGCGTGGCGACGGAGCCGGGCTCGATGACGATGACGTCGACGCCATAGAGCATGAGCTCGCGGCGCAGGGAATCCGATACGGCTTCCAGCGCGTGTTTCGAGGCGGCGTAAGCGCCGAGAAAGGGCGCGGCGATGCGGCCGGCGACCGAGGACATGTTGACGATGCGGCCGGGTGGACCGTTGCGCGCGCGATCGGCGCCGAGCAGTGGCGCGAAGGCCTGGATGACCGCGACCTGAGCCACGACATTGATCTCCAGTTGCCGGCGGAATTCATCGATCGGCTGATGCAAGAGCGGGCCTGCCGTCGCTATGCCCGCATTGTTGACGAGCCCGGCGAGGGTCGTATTGGCGAGCCGTTCGCCGACATCGCGGGCTGCGTCGGCGACGCCCTGCGGGTCGGTGACGTCGAAGACGAGTGGGGTCAATTCGTCGCCGATCTCCTCGACCAGGCGGTCGGCGTCGTCCATGCGGCGCACGCCTGCGAAGACATGAAAGCCCTCGCGCGCCAGAAGCTGTGCGACCGCATAGCCTATGCCGGTCGAGGCGCCTGTCACGACGACGGATCGTTTCATTGCCAGTATCTCCAAGCGCGTCCGCGCATGTGAGAACAAAGCCGGGGCTATGGCAAGCGCGGGCCTGATCTGCGCCCGGCGATGTTGACGCGCCGCGCGCTTGCCTCATGCTGTCGGCCAAGGCGCAGGGCCCCTTTGAGCCGAGACACGCGCCAACGGGAATCGATCAGGGAGAGGACGCTATGGCTGCGCAATTCTGGCCGGTCACTGAAAATTTCGCGGCGGAAGTCGGCGATGTCGATCTTTCGCAGCCGCTCGGCGCGGACGATCTGGCCGCGATCCGCGAAGCCTTCGATCGGTATGCGGTGCTGGTCTTTCCAGGACAGGCGCTCTCGACCGGGCAGCATCTTGATTTCGCGCGGCATTTCGGGCCGCTCGAAACCTCGATCGCAACGCACCGTACGGACGCCAAGTTGCGCGTCGTACCGGAGATCGCGGATGTCTCCAATCTCACCGAAAACAACGAAGTGTGGGGCGAAGACTCACGCCTGCGCATGTTCCAGCTCGGCAACCGGCTGTGGCATTCGGATTCGACCTTCAAAAATACGCCGGCCTATGCGTCGTTGCTCTATGCGCGCTCGATTCCGCCAGTCGGCGGACATACTGAATTCGCCGACATGCGCGCGGCATATGATGCGCTGCCGGACGCAATGAAGCAGAAGATCGACAAGCTCGTCTGTGAGCATTCGATCTTCAATTCGCGCGCGCGGCTCGGCTTCACCAATTTCAGCGCCGAAGAGCGCGCCGCCATGCCGCCCGTGCCTCAGGTCATGGTGCGCACGATTCCGCAAACCGGGCGCAAATGCCTCTATCTCGCCTCGCATGCCGGCCGCGTGATCGGCATGGAGGACGGCGAGGGCAAGGCGCTGATCGACGAACTGGTGGCGCACGCAACGCAACGCCAGTTCGTCTACACGCACCGCTGGCGCGCCAATGATCTCGTCATCTGGGACAACCGGCAGACGATGCATCGCGGCACGGCTTTCGACGATCTGCGCTGGAAGCGCGACGTGCAGAGGGCAACGGTGGAGGATGTCGCCAATTCCTGCGCGCAGGCCGGGATGAAGGCGGATTTGCAGGCGACGGGATAGGGCCCGCGTTTCCCGACATGCGGGTTGCGGGGCGGCCCGCTCAGGCGATCGGGGCCGCCGCCGCAATCGTTGCGCGCGTTCCGGCGCCCGCAATGCCGTCGATGCGCTGCGGGCGCCAGCGGCGCTGGAAGGCCTCCACCACGGTCTTGGTGCGCGCGTCGAAGACGCCTGTTTCCTCGAGGCCGTAGCCGAGGGCGCGAAGGTCGCGCTGCAGCGCCGACACGGCGGCGCCGGTCGCGCCGAAACCGATTACGAGACCCGGCATGTCCGGCGCCGGCTCGCGCCAGAGACCGACGCCTTCAGTCGCCAGCCGCGCCCAGGGAAAGCGCTTGCCCGGATCGACCTTGCGGCCGGGGGCAATGTCCGAATGGGCGAGAATTCGCGCGGGCGTGATCGCGCGCCGGGCGATAATGTCGCGGCAGAGTGCGATCACGGCGTCGATCTGGGCGTCGGGGAAGAGCGGCAGGCCGCCGTCGTGGCCTGGGTTGACGATCTCGATGCCGATAGAAGCGGAGTTCAGGTCCGTATCGTCGAACCACGACGAGCGCCCCGCATGCCAGGCGCGACGCTCCTCCGGCACGAGCTGGGCAATGCGGCCGTCCTCGAACACGAAATAATGCGAGGAAACCTCCGTTTTCGTATTGCAGAGCTGGGCGAGCGCGCCCTCGGCGGTCGGCATGCCCGTATAATGCAGCACGATGCAGTCGGGCGCGCGGCCGCGCCGGTCGCCGTGGTTGGGCGAGGCCTGCACGAAGGCGACGAGCGAGCTGTCCGGGGCGAACGAATCCATGCGGGCAGTATGGGCGGGGCGTCGGGCCCGGGCAATCCAGCCGCCAGCCGCCACATCGCCGTCGCAAAGTTTAATGTAAGATTAATGGCCGATGTCTTGGCTATATTATATTCGTGTCGGCCGCACATATAATCGTCTGTTTATTTGTCTAAGATGTTGCATCGCAACATATGAGCAAAATCTGGCCACATTCCACGACGATAAGCTCGTCGTCCCCCAACGAATTCGACAGGAAAATCGAACGAATGAAAAAATTCGTCCCCACGATCTTGGCCGTCGCGCTCACGGCCGGCACTATTTCTGGCGTCCGCGCCGACGATACGCAAGGCCGTTTCTTCTTCCAGAACCAGGGCATGCAGCCGCAGGGCTTTGCGGCGGCTATCGATACGGGTTCGCCGGCAGCGCCGAAGGCGCGCGCTGCAAAGGCGGCGGCCGAGCCGGCGAAGGGCCTGGTGAAGCATGGTCGTGCGCTCGGCTACGAGGCCCATGCCCGTGGATCGGTGCGCGACATCATCGCCCGTCATGCAGCGGCCAATGGCGTGCCATTCAAGCTCGCCGACGCCGTGGTGCGCATCGAAAGCCGCTACAATCCTCGCGTGTCGAACGGCGGCGCGCTCGGGCTGATGCAGATCAAGCCCGCGACCGCGCGGGGCGTCGGCTTCGCGGGTTCGGCGTCGGCGCTCTACAACGCTGAAACCAATGTCACCTTCGGCATGCGCTATCTCGCGCAAGCCTATCGAATGTCGGGCGGCGACATCTGCGGCACGGTGATGCGGTACCAATCTGGCCATTATTCGAACCACATGAACGCCGCAAACCGTGCTTACTGCTCGAAGGCGCGGGCCATCATGGCCAGCAACTGAGAACGCGTTCAGCGCTTTCAGAATATCGAGGCAACCGGCGGCGGGCTTTCGGGCCCGCCGTTTGCTTTTTGCAAGTCCGCCTTGCGGCTTCGCGGCTCGACCGCTTTGATCGCCTCGATTATCGGGGCGCGAACGGGAGGAGGCGCGCATGCGCAAAGCTGAAGACGAAACGGCCGGCGTCCTGCGCGACGAAGTGCATTACGACGGGCGGCGCATGCTCTGCTACGCGGAGCGGCCGGCCTCGCTCACCGCCATGTTCGAGGGGCTGGTCGCGCGCTATCCGGACCGGCCGGCGGTCGTCGAGGACGATGCGATCACCTATGCCGAACTCGACCGGCTGACGCGCGTCATCGGCGCCAACCTGACGACGCTCGGCGTGGCGCCAGGCGATCGCGTCGCGCTCTATCTCGGCAACGCCTGGGAGTTTCTTGCGGTTCTGTTCGCCTGCATTCGCATCGGCGCGATCGTCGTGCCGATCGGCACGCGCCAGCGCCATGCCGAACTCGAATTCATGCTCAACGATTCCGGCGCGAAAATTCTGGTGCACGAGGCCGATCTCGCGGAGTTCATTCCCGCGCCCGCGGAAATTCCAGGGCTTGCGCATCGCTTCTCCATTCGCGCGCCGGCGCCGCTCGCTCGGCCCTTTGACGATCTCCTGGAAGAGGGCGGCGCCTGTCCCGCGCATCAGCCGCGCGAAGAAGACGTCGCCATCATTCTCTACACATCGGGCACGACGGGGCGGCCGAAGGGCGCGCAGCTCACGCATCTCGGAATCATCCATTCCGCGCTTGCCTTTGCACGCACGTTCGGGCTGACGGAGAAGGATCGCGGCTATGTCGCGGTGCCGCTGTCGCATGTCACTGGGCTGGTCGGCGTCTCGATGGCGGCGATGATCGCGGGCGGCGCGGTCGTGCTGATGCGACAGGCGTTCAAGGCGCCGGATTTTCTGGCGCAGGCGGCGCGGGAAAAAATCACCTTCACCATTGTCGTACCGGCGATCTATGCGCTGTGCGCGATGAGCCCGGCGCTTGAAGAACACGATCTCTCGGCGTGGCGCATCGGTTCGTTCGGCGGCGCGCCGATGCCGGCGCCGACCATAGAAGCGCTGGCGAAGAAATTGCCGCGGCTCAATCTCGTCAACGCCTATGGCGCGACGGAGACGACATCGCCCGCCACGATCATGCCCGTGCCGTTGTGGCGTGAAAACATCGACAGCGTCGGGCGGGTCGTGCATTGCGGCGTCATCCGCATCGTCGACGACGAGGGCAGGGACGTTCCGGCTGGCGCAGCAGGCGAAATCTGGATCGCCGGACCGATGGTCGTTCCGGGCTACTGGAACCGGCCGGACGCCAACGCCAACGAGTTTACCGACGGTTTCTGGAAGTCGGGCGACATCGGCTCGCGCGACGAACAGGGTTTCGTGCGCGTGTTCGACCGCAAGAAGGACATGATCAACCGCGGTGGATTCAAGATATTTTCCGCCGAAGTCGAGAGCGTCATCGCGGGCATTCCGGGCGTGATCGAATGCGCGATCGTCGGCAAGCCCGATCCCGTTCTGACGGAACGCGTCTGCGCGATTGTCGTGGTGGAGGAGGGCGTGGTCGTGCAGCCGGAGGACGTGCGCGACTGGTGCGCCGCGCGCGTGTCCGACTACAAGACGCCGGAATTCGTGACTGTGCGGACCGAGCCGCTACCGCGCAACGCGAATGGCAAGATTTTGAAGCCGCTGCTCAGGCAGCAACTCTAGACAGGCTCCACCCCACACCATTCCGCGACGAACAGCGCCATGGCGCCGGTGATCCGTTTCACTGAGGCCAGGCTGACGCGTTCGTCGCAGCCGTGGATGTTTTCCGATTTCGGGCCGTAGCAGAGCGTCGGAACCTTGTCGTAGAGCGCATAGACGCGGGCGTCGAGATAGCCGGCGGTCATGAAACTCTTCAGCTCTGCGCCTGTCGAAGTTTCGTGCGCGCGGGCGAGAACGGCTTCGGCCTCCGTCCCGGGCTCCTGCACATAGCCCTCGGCGTGAAAGCCGTTGAAGGTCACTTTCGGCGGGTTGTTGCCGAGAAAGCGGTCGGCGCGCGAGAAGGCCGAGATGCGGTCCATGATCTGTTTCGCCGCGTCGCCGGCGTTCACGCCCGGATAGATGCCGATGCGGCAATCGACTCGGCACCAGCAGGGCACGGAAGAGGCCCAGTCGCCGCCCTCGATCTTGCCGATATTCAGATTGATCGGATGGTCCTCGTTTTCGAAATGCGCGCGGCCTTGTCTGTCCGCGTTCCACTCCTCCTCGAGCGCGCGCAATTCACCGACGATGCGGTATGCGGCGTCGATGGCGTTCGCGCCTGCGCCCATCTCGCGCACATGCACGGGCACGCCGCGCACCTCGATCTGAAACCAGAGCACGCCGAGATTGGCGCGCACGAGCATTTCCTCTTCCGGTTCCGGGATCAGCACGGCGTCGGTGCGATAGCCGCGCAGATGCGTCATCAGCGCGCCGTTGCCGGTCGATTCTTCTTCCACCACGGATTGCACGTAGACGGTGGCGGCAGGCTGCAGGCCGATGCGGCGCAGAGCATCGAGGCAGAATATGTTGGCTGCGTGTCCCGCCTTCATGTCGGCGCCGCCGCGGCCGTAGAGCCAGTCGCCCTCGATCGCGGGATCGAAGGGATGGCGGCTCCACATGTCGTAGGGGCCGGTCGGCACGACATCGACATGGGCCTGCAGGATCAGCGAACGGCCTTTTTCCTCGCGCGGATGATGCACGCCGACGACGATGGGCGCCTGCGAATGTTGTTCAGACCACGGCGATCCGCCGGGATGATTGGCGATGGCCGCGCGGTCCATCGCGAAACGGTCCATCGTGTAGCCGCGCTCGCGCAGCGCGCGGAAAACGAAGTCCTGACAGGCGTGTTCCGCGCCGCGCACGCTCTCGAAGCGCACGAGTTCTTGGGTGAAGGCGATCTGGTCGGCAAAGCCCGCTTCGACGGAGGCCAGAATTTTTTGGCGCAATGCGGGGTCGAGGGGCATGCATTTCCTCCCGCCGCAACGCGCTGCGGCTCTGTTTTCTTCTGATTTTCGGGCTGGGTCCCGGATCGCGCGTGTTGCGCGCATCCGGGATGACAGTTGGTTGTTACATCCGCTTCATGGCGCAGATCTTGTTGCCGTCGGGATCGCGCAGATAGGCGAGGTAGAGCTTTACCTTGCCGTTGTCGCGGACGCCCGGCGGGTCCTCGATCGCGGTTCCGCCATTGGCGACGCCTGCGTCGTGCCAGGCGTTGGCCTCGGCCTGGTCGTTGACCGCAAAGCCGATCGTGCCGCCGTTGGCGTGATGGGCGTCCTTGCCGTCGATCGGCTTGGTGACCATGAACACGCCGCCATTGTGCAGGTACATGATGCGGCCCTTGGGATCGACGATGCCCGGCTTGCCGCCGATCGCCGCGAAGACGGCGTCGTAGAATTTCTTGGACCGCTCGATGTCGTTCGAGCCGATCATGACGTGACTGAACATCTTTCCTCCTGATGTACCGCAGCGGGCGTTCGGCCCCGCGTGCGCGCATGGTCACATGAAGCGGGCGGTCGCGCTACCGCCTTCCGGCGCAGGGCGCGCCTGTCGCGCTTGCAATCCGCGCTCGCCCCGCCTATCCCCAAACCGCCAGTCGGCCGGATGGCCGCCGCCTTCGGGCGGAGGAAAGTCCGGGCTCCACGGAGATACGGCGCCGGATAACGTCCGGCGGGGGCGACCCCAGGGAAAGCGCCACAGAAAGCAAACCGCCTTGCGCCCTCGGGCGCGGGCAAGGGTGAAAGGGTGCGGTAAGAGCGCACCGCGCGGGCGGCAACGTCAGCGGCATGGCAAGCCCCGCCGGGAGCAAAACCGAATAGGGGCGACACGATCTGCGCTCGCGCAGGTCATACCCGTCTCCGGGTCGTCGCCCGGGTTGGTTGCTAGAGGCGGTCGGCAACGGCCGTCCCAGAGGAATGGCCATCGCGTCCGGCTTCGGCCGGGCCTTACAGAACCCGGCTTACAGGCCGACTGGCGTTTTGATTGATCGCGCGCGGGCCGTCCGGAGCAAGCGCTCTCACTTCGAGAACAGGGCGCCGCCGCCCATGTCCTTGAGACGGTCTCGCTCCTCGAGACACCAGCTTTCCGGCGTCCTGGCCTTCACCTCGGCCGCGCGGCGCGCATATTCCGTCGCCAGCGCCTTCTGGAAAGCCGCCTTGCCGAAGGCCTGCTCGCCGGTTTCGACGAAAGCCTGGTGGTAGCGCTCGGCCAAATCCTTGTTCACGTCCATCAGCAGCGGGCAGGCCTCGCCGATCTGGCGCATCAGGCTCGCCGACCGGGCGACGCCCTGAATGTTCGGCTCGGCGTCCCGTTTCTGCGCGCGGACCGGTGCGGAGACCGCCAGGAGTGTCGCGGTCGATAACAGGAAAATAGTCTTGTTCATATCTCAGTCGCCCCCGAAGGCGAATAAGACGGAAATCCTATGGCCGGGTTCCGTCATTCATGCGCCTGCCGTCCGCCGATTCCGCTCGTGCGCCGGGAAACGCAGGAATTCTGCGCGGTGGGCGGCATCGGTCAACGATCTCTTAACACTAACGAAGCCTAATGGCGCGTCAGGAGCGGGAGTCCCGTTTCGACTCACTTTCGCATTGACGCCCATACTGTCCCATGCTATCCCAAATCATCCCGTCGAGTTCAGCGCAGCAGAGTACCGACACCGTCCCCACGGCGGAGACGGCCAGGCTGTCGCGCGGAAATTCGACCTCGAATGGTTCGGGTGAGCGTAAGCGTGACGGAGCGGGAACTCTTTCTCGGCCATTTCACCAGCCGGATCGACGCGAAGGGTCGCGTCTCGGTTCCGGCGCCCTTTCGGGGCGTGCTGGCGAAGGACGGGTTCGAGGGACTGTTCATCCATCCCTCGCTGGATGCGCCGGCCGTGGATTGCGGCGGGAATGCGCTGGTGGCGGAGCTGGACGCCATGCTGGAGACCTATCCTCCCTATACGGAGGAGCGGGACATCCTCTCTCGGGCTCTCATGGGCATGAGCGAGCGTCTCAAGGTCGATCCGGAGGGTCGCGTGCAGTTGAGCGAACAGTGCAAGGCGCAGGCCTTCATTACCGGGGAAGTCAGCTTCGTCGGCATGGGGCACAAGTTTCAGATCTGGGAGCCGGGACGTTTTCGCGCACAGCAGGAAGAGGCCAGAAACCGGGCGCGCGACTTACGGAAACTGACCGGAGCCAGAGGGGCGGCGGGCCACGCGCCGCCCGGGCCTGGAGCACGGGA
>JAGRKN010000167.1:0-11841 GCA_020442275.1 Rhodoblastus sp.
GGCACGCAGGCGATGATGTTGGCGGTGATGCCAGCGGCGATGCAGCGATCGACAGTGCGACGCAGCGTCCCCGCGCCGCATCCGGCGACAGCCTCGGTATCGGCGGTCGAAAAAAGCACCGGCGTGTCGGGCGGGAAAATGCCGCGATCGACGGGACTGTCGTTATCGAACCCCGGCGTGAACACGCCGCCGATCGGAGACATGTCGGCGATGAGAAAGGGCGCCTTGTCGACGCGGTTGAGCAGCGTGCGGACGCCGACGTTGGGCGTGGTGGCGGGCATGGAACCCTCTTCGAAGCCGTTTCAAAACGCGCTTGACGGCGCGCCCTTGCAGGCTCACCCTGAAGGCTCCCCCTTCCCGAAATGACCCGGAACGCGTTCCTCCTACGGTTGCGCGCACCACTGGATGAATTGCGGCGCTCCGTCCGGCAGGACCGGCCATTGAGCGTCGTCGATCGCCGAGGTTTCGAGCGCCTTCAGGCGGTCGCGTTCGGCGAAAACAAGACCTTCCCAATCGTTGAGCGCGGGGACCATTTCGGCGCAGGTCGTGTCGAATTGGTCGCGGTTTGCTTCCGGCATGAGGGCGACGGCTGCGGCCCATACATTCATGCTCGAGCGGACAGACTGCCCGTTGACCGTGTAGATCGCGGCAATGAACCGCGCGGCCTCGTCGTCCCAGTTGATCGGCGGCGGCGGCGGCAGCACGACGGGCGGCGTTTCCACCACGGGCGGCAACACGTTCGGCGGGATCGCGTTCGAAGCCTCGACCGGCGCAGGCTCGACACAATCAGCGATGGCGCCAAAGGCGGGCGGCTCGGCCGTCACTTGTTCGAAGATCGCCGCGAAGTCAGCGGACGGATCGCTTTTCGAAATCGTGCAGCGCCGCCATTCGGTTTCGCCGTCGCCCTTGATTTCGACCGACAGCATGAATTTCGAAGGCGAGGCCCATCGAGCCGAGCCGGGGTTGATTTCGTACATCATCATGTTCCCTTTGAATTAGGAAATGCTGCTTCGACCGCTTTCCAAAACTCGACGGCGGCAACGTCAGCCGTTGCGCCATCAAGAAGCCGGACAGAACCGTCTACAAGAGAAATTTCGACCACGTTGCCGATGACTAAACTCTTCGGACATGAATTTTGAATGGACGGAGAGAAGAAGCCGCTCGCGCTATAGTTCTGCGCACGAGCGTTCGTCTCGCTAGCTATGACGGCAGTGATCATTTCCATCGCTATTTCCTCAGACTGATAAGCGTCAACGCGACGCGCTTGTTGACTGTATCGCTTGCGCCCGCGTTCAGATAGAAAACAAACGTGTAAGTCCCGTCTGCCGGAACGGTGTACGGCGTTTTCACGCTGATCGGCTGGATGCGCGCGACGCTGTTTCCGTCGAGAACGGTCCCGAGCGACAAGGTGTCGATCTGGCTTCCATTCACATACATCGTCGCGACGCCTGTCCATGAGGATGGCGAAAAAATTTGATCTCCGCCGATATAGTCGCCCATTAACAGAACACGGTCGCCCGCTTTCAGGGCGATATTGCTGACCGTCGCCGAGATCGCGTGCGCAGCCGTATTCACGACGCCGACATAGGCGTTTTGCGAGATTGAATTGTCCTCGATCACATCCGCGCGCATGACGATCTTGGTCTGACCGTTGACGACGCCAGTCGAGAAGATCGGGTTGTCTATACCCGGAGCAGACACCGTGAATGAATCCGCCAGAACATCAAACGAAGACGTTCCATTGGACCCGTCTAGTTTGACGCGCCCGATGACCTTTCCATCGGTGTTTATTTGAACGCCCCACATGGCCTTGAGGCCATCGGTCGTTGACATCAATTGCGAGATCGACGTCGAGTGAGACGTGAGGCGCGTATCGTCAGCGGCGACGAAACCCACTCCATAAATGCCCGACCACAGATAAGGCTTGTTGCCTTCTGATGTTTTAAGCCACAGCGCCGGTTGGAATGGTTGCCAGTCCGTCAACGTTGTTTGGTCATTGCGCGCGCGGCCAAAATACGGGCGCGAGACGAAACAATACGGGTCGGACTGGCCGGCGAAACCAACATTGTCGGTTCGGACATGAAACACAACACGCGTCGCTCCCGCAGGCGCTTGTGCGATCAGACCGAGCCGCTTCCAATCGGATAGCGAGTTGCCGCCGTTCTTTTCATGCGCATTGACGCCTCCGAACCAATAGAGCGCGCCGCTCCCCATGCTGTCGAAGTCCAGCAATATGTTCCAATTATCGTCGTAAAACGCGCCTATAATTAACGCGCGCCCGCGATGCGCGCCAGTATAAGCCGAAAACTCATAACGACGGCCAGCGACAACATTGAAACACTGGCCGAACTGGTTGATGTCGAAAACTTCATAGGCCGAATTTGAATCAGCCCACGCGCCAGTCATATGACAATAGACCGACGCCTCGCCCGTTATGTTCCATGCACCATTCGACGAAAAGCCATTGTCGGCGACAGACCGAGCAGTGTTTGTCCAAAACCCAATACCATTTAGGCCATCCGATGGCTTTAGATTGCCGAGCGGGCACGCCTGCACATTGACCGGGAACATTTCGTCGAATGTCGGTTGCGTCGCGGTCGAGAATGTGCGCTTAGGGTTGATCTGCGCCGACAACGATGACGACAGAGTCATGCGAGCGCTCGCGGCAGACGCAATCTCGGAAGCGCGTGTATCGCGCTCCGTTACAATCGCGGCATTGGCTTCATTTAGTCCGTTCTGGATTTGAGACACGTCGCTCTGACGCTGCGACGTCTCAGCTGCGATCTGGGAGGCCCTAGTGTTTGCTTCATTCGTAATCGCCGCGCCGATAACGCCGCCCGCCGTGCCTGCGTCGATTTCTGGCTGCGTCGCGGCGCGGATGTTGATTCGATGAACCTTGAAAGTCTTGGCGACGGGACTCGCGGCTTGATCGACATAGATCGTGTCCCATCCGCTGAACAGATGGAATATCGACTCCGTGTTTCCGGGGTTAGCAGGAACGTGCTGGTTGTAGCCGTCGAAGAACCTGCGGAGCGAATAAATCTTGCCGACTTGCGGCGTCGCGCCGGTCACGTCCTTAAACTGGAACCACGACCAAGTCGTTGTCACGTTGGCATCGTGATCGGTCCCATAAATCAGCAAACCGGAGCCGTTCGGATTTCCGGATAGGAACTCGAAATCTACTTCGACCACAAAATAACGATTTGTTTTTAAGCTCGCCCCGCTCCAGACCTCCGAACTACCGTCGGCCATATAAATCCCGGTATTAGGCCCGAGCGTTCCAGGGTCAGACACCAGAAGACACTTGTCGCTTATGCGACCGGCGACAATTGAGCAGACAGTCGTACCGTAAGACCAATTGGCCCATCCCCACGGGATGTTTCCAGAGCCGAGCGTTGAGCGCGTGAACAGTGGGTCGGTGAGCGCGCCGCCCGGCGTCGAAATCTGCGAGACCTGTTGCTGGCGCGCAGTCGTTTCGGCGAGATCAGCAGCGGCGCGAGTATTCTGCTCGGCAACGATTGCTGCATTGACGTCATTCAGACCGTTTTGCAGACCGGACACGGCCGACTGACGGGCGCTCGTTTCGGCGGCGTCAGCCGTGGCGCGCGTCGAAGCCTCGGAATTGATCGCTGCGAGATTCGACGCAATATCGGTCTGGACGGCAGAAATCGCAGCCTGACGCTGAGACGTCTCAGTAGCGTCGGCGCTCGCGCGTGTGTTCGCTTCGTTCGTGATCGCAGCGGCGTTGGCGGAAATGCGCAGGTCGGATTGCTCGACCCAAGTCGCGCCATAGATGCCAGACCAGCGGTGTGCTTTGTTGCTGTCGCCGGTGTTGATCCAGACTGGCGCGTCGAACGGTTGCCAGTCAATTGGCGCAGGCGCTCCGGTCGGAACGCGGGCGAATTGCGGACGGGTCACGAAGACATAAGGCGACGCTTGACCTGCCTTGTTGTCTGCGCCCTGATTATCGCAACGAATAGACGGGTACATCCTGACAGCGCCAGCCGGCGCCGTCGAGCGCAAGTAAAGGCGCTTATACCCCGACAGGACAGTGCCACCAGCTTCTGACCAATCGTTAACGCTGGTCGCGATGCTATCGGACGCCGCGACCCAATTGCCGGATGCGTCGATCCATCCAACGATCAGGAACACACGGCCGCGATGGGCGCCGACGTAGGCAGAAACTTCGTAAGTCGCCCCTTCCACAATACCATACGCAGAGCCGAACTCATTTATATCAAAGCACTCATAAGTGCTTTGCGCGGCCCATGCCCCGTTGAGGAAGGCGTAAACTGTGTGGTCACCTTCAAGCGTCCAACCAGCAAGGTCAATGCCGCGCGTGATCGTCCGCGCCGTATTCGTCCATGTACCGATGCCAGCGCCAAAGGGTGAAGGATTGTCGAGATTGCCGAGCGGGCACGCCTGCACGCCGGGCGGGAAGATTTGATCGAAAGTCGGCGCGGTCGATTGCGACCAAATCCGCTTGGGTGAGCCCTTGGCGCTGACGGCGGACACGGCCGCTTTGCGTTCGCTCGTCTCAGCAGAGTCATTTGTAGCGCGCGTATTGGCTTCGGCCGTGATCGCGGCGGTCGCACTATTGATCTGCCCTTGCAAGTCCGACACTTGCGAATTGCGGGCGTTCGTCTCAGCAGCGTCAGCAGCGGCGCGTGTGTTCGCTTCGTTCGTGATCGCGGCGTTGGCCGCCGCCACATCGTTCTGCACGCTCGACATCGCGGCCTGACGAGCATTGGTTTCTGCCGTGTCGGCAGTCGCGCGCGTATTGGCTTCGGCCGTGATCGCGGCGGCGTTGTCGTTGACGCCCTGCTGCACAGCCGAAACGGCGGCCTGACGCGCATTCGTCTCGGCAGTGTCCGCCGTCGCGCGCGTCTGGGCCTCAGCCGTGATCGCTGCGTTGGCGCTGTCGAGCCCTTGCTGAACCTGCGAAATCGCGGCTTGCCGTTGCGATGTTTCGGCCGCGTCAGCGGCGGCGCGGGTGTTCGCTTCGTTGGTGATTGCGGCGTTGGTCGCGGCGATGTCGTTCTGGACCTGCGAAATCTGAGTCTGACGCGCGGACGTTTCGGCTGCGTCGGCGGTCGCGCGTACGTTGATTTCGTTGGCAAGGCCAGCCGAAACCGTGTCGACATCGCCCTGCACGGCGGCGACCGCCGCCTGACGCGCGGACGTTTCAGCCGCGTCATTCGTGGCGCGCGTTTGAGATTCAGTCGTGAGCGCGGACGCAACTGTGCCTATGTCGGACTGGACGCCAGCAATAGCCGTCGTACGCGCCGTAACCTCGGCGGCGTCTGCGCTTTCGCGCGCAAAAACTTCGGTATTGAGTTGCGCGAGAACGCCATCGGATGACGCCTGCACGGCGTCAATCGCATTTTGCAGATCGGCGGCGGTCGCAGCGATTGCGCCATTAAGGGCCGTTTCCGCCGAAGCGAGCGCAGCAGCCGCGTCGTCGCGCGCGCTCTGAATATCGGCCGACGCCTGACCAAGCGCCTGCGTCGTCGCGGTCGAAAGATCGGTGCGCGCCTGCGCCTCGGCGGCAAGGCCAGCCGCACGCGCGGCGGCTTCGTCGGCGAGCGCCTGATTGATTGCAGCTTCGGCCGCTAGACGTTCAGCGTCTGCATCATTCTGGCGGTCGATGACATTGTTGATTTGGAACTGCGCACCGACTGTAAGCGCGTCGATCTCGGCTTGTAGATGCGCATCTTCGGCGATGCGTTCGGCGCGCTCCCCGGCGAGACCCGCAGCGTCCGACGCGACGCCGATCGGCAATTGCCTGTCGAAAGCGACAGGCGTCGGAGGTTGCGACGCGGGGCCGACGGTCGGCAGGGAGACGACGCCGATCGCGACGACGGCCGGAGATTTAGCCGCGGCGAGCGGAACGGCCGGTGGCGCGGCCGTCTGTTCGAATCCGGCGACATCGATCGTCATGCGCCAGCCTCGAATTGAAAGATCGTGCGCATGACCGGCTCCGTCGCGCCGTCGCGCAGATAGTAGAGATCGAGCGTGTACGCCCCGAGAAATCCGGCGACCTCGCCGCGGCGCGCCGTGAAGGTCAGCGGGATTTTCTGACCCGAGAGATCGGCGACGCCGCGCACGAGATTGCCGCGCGCTTCCGAAAACACCTTGTCGATCTCGATCGCGGCGAGATCGGATTTCATATGTGCTTCAAACACGCCGGCGGGCGGGCAGTCGCCAGGACAGGACAGGAGGATCGTCCACTCGAAATCGGCGGTGTTGAGCGCCGATTGGGCCGCGACTTCGGTCGGGAGAGACATGGTCGCGTCCTATCCTCAGGTCAGGCTGGTTTTCTTGAAAACGCCGACGCCGTTGGTCGTGTTTGACGGGCTCACGCCGGTTTCGTGCAAGAACCCCTGACGATAGGCGATGCAGGTCCATGTGCCCGCGAACTGGCCGGTGCGCGCATCCGACCACATGGCGAGGTCGCCGGCGACGGATGTTCCCGGCGGCGTGCAATATGGGAAGCTCACGCCGCCGAGGACGCCACCCGCCTGGATTTGCGCGCCGGTGCGGGTCAGGCCCACGGGATTGACGAACGTGTTGAATTGAGCCGTCCCTGGGATTTCGACGATCGCGCCGAGGCCCGTCCCCCAGGGGTCGGGCGCGGGCTCGCCTTGCGGGCCGGCAGGTCCGACGGGACCGGCCGGGCCTTGCGCGCCGGCCGGACCTGCGGACCCCTGCGCCCCCTGCGGACCCGCCGGGCCTTGCGGCCCCTGCGGGCCAGCATTTCCGGGGTCGCCCTTCGGCCCCTGCGGACCGGCGGGGCCGGCGGGCCAATTGTTGAAAATGATGATCGGCCCGGTATCAGCGACCGTGAGCGGGATCACGAAATCGATCGACGTCGATTGGCCCTCGCTGCCGACCGTCTTCGGAATCTCGGTCGTGCCGGCGATCATGATCGCGCCGTTTTCGTCTTTGACCACGACCTCGCGGATCGTGAAGGGGCCGACGACCGCGCCGCCCGACGTCACATCGGGGATCGGGCATTCGATATTGACCTGTTTGTCGTTGGTCGGATCGACCTGAACGGAAGCGACCGGCGCCGAATAGACCTCGTGCACGAGGCCGTTGACCGGCAGCGCAGGCACGGCGCCATTGCCATCGCCGACCGCAAAGCTGGTGAAAACGATTTTCGGGCCGCCTGCCTGCTCGGCTGCAAGCCGCGCCTTATAGGCGTCCGTTGTCGCGAAGCCGTATGTCATAGGCGCTCCAATTTAGCTCTGATCTTGACGATGACGCCGACGCCGATGCGCGGAATGACGCGCTCGCGAACCCGCCCATCAATCGGTCGCGGCATGACTTTGATGCGGATCTGACAGCCGACAGACACTTCCTGGACGACATGATCGGCGCGGCCCTCGAGCCGCACGAGCGGCCAGTCGCGCACGTTCTTGCGCGTGAGCGCGGAAAGAAGGATCGGCGTCAGATCATCGGGCGGCGCCGGATGGCCGGGGCCGACGGGAATGCAGACGAAGAAATCAGGCCACGCGCCGCCGGGCTTCTCCCAGAAATCGCGCACGACGACGCTCACGCCCGTATCGAGCGCGATCTCGTTTTCGAGCGCCGCCGGCGTTCCGTAGGACAGATGATCGGCGAAGGAGGAATCGATGCGCGCGCGCATCGTCGCCTCGGCCGTCGAGGGATGATGGACCGAGCGTTCCCACGCGAGATGGCCGAGCAATTGCGCCGGCGCGGTCGCGCCTTTGCGCGCCGCGCGAATGACCTGAACAGGCGCGTCGAGCAGGCGCGCGCTCGTCTG
The DNA here is from genome assembly GCA_020442275.1 of Rhodoblastus sp. Taxonomy (GTDB): domain Bacteria; phylum Pseudomonadota; class Alphaproteobacteria; order Rhizobiales; family Beijerinckiaceae; genus JAJXWB01. The sequence goes on from JAGRKN010000167.1 coordinate 7,790, forward strand.
CGATTGCGCGTCCTCGAACGCCGTCGCGTTGGCCGGGAGAAGATTGTCGCGGGCGACGGGCGCGCTCATGCGCGCCCCCGCGAGCGTGGCGGGAACGCGATCATGGCGCCGCCGTCCAGTCGAGCGCGAGCCCGGTCATGACCGGCGCCTCGAACGGGCCGCCGCCGACCGAGGCCGCGGGCGAAAACAATTCGACATCCGCGACCAGCGCGGGATCGGCGCCCATCAACGCCGCCTCGAAACCGCCGCGCGTCGCGCGCACGCCCTGCACGCGCACGGCGGCGGCATAGGCGGATGCGCGCAGCTTGCCCGCCGCGACGACATCGGCCGCCGAGGCGGCCGAGACGCCACGTTTCAGCACGAGGCGCGCGTCGAGCGTGTAGGGCGCGATCGTCGCCTGCACGACGTTGATCTTGTCGTTGACCTTGCGAACCGCGCGATCGCTCAGGCGCGCCTGCACGGCGGCGATGATCGAGGGCGGCGTGAGCCCGCCGCGCGCGGCGCCGAGCAGGCCGATACGAACCTCGCCTTTCGGGAAATCGGCGATCGCCTTGACGCCGAACAGGCTGGCCTCGTGAACCTCGTACCCCCAGACCGCGACATCGGCGATATCGACCGGCGCGACCGAAAGCGCCTGGTATTGATAACCGCCGTAAGACCCGCCGATCGACAGGTTTTCCCATGCGAGTTGCGCACGCTGGCGCAGACTGTCGATCGTCTCGCCGGCGGCGGGCGTGGTCAGATATTCCGCCGCCCGCGCCACCACGTCGTTCCACTGGTCGGCCTTCGATAGATAGGTGGCGCGCACCGCCTCGTTGATGCGCTGGCGGATCAGCCCTTCGCGATAGGCGTCGATGCGCTGCAAGCGCTTGGCCGGGTCCGTCTCCATCATCTGGACGTCGTAGGCCGGCAGGCTCGGATCGATTTCTCGCGCGCCCTCCCACTCCGCCAGATAGATCTGCATCCGCGCGTCCAGGATCGCCTGGTGCGTCCATGTCTCGATCGCGTCGGGGAACGGCAGCCTGGAATAGTCGACCTGGTCGAACCTGCTCATGCCGCGCCTCGCAGGTTGGCCGCGATCAGCGGAATGTTGAGCGTCGCCGGTTCGGTCAGCTTGAAGTTTCCGTACCGGCCCTCGGGGTAGTAGAGCCCGTCGATCGCCACCGCGAGCGCGCCGACGCGCGACATGTTCACGAGCGCGATCTTTCGCACGCGGAATTCCAGCTCCCATTTGTGGATGGAGCCGATCATGCGGGCGTAGAGCGACAGCAGCATCGCGCGATGCATGCCGCGCCCGATCTCGCGATCGACGTCACAGCCCAGATCGTAGAGCATGACGACGTCGCCCTTCATCGACTGCACGATGAAGGCGACGCATTGCTCCATGTGGGCATAGCCGGTCAGCGGCTTGCCCGTGTATCGATCGACGCCGGCGCGGTAGCGGGGCATTTGAAGAGCCCTTTAAGCGCCCGTGGAGCCATTGCTGATCTGGCCGTCGCCGGCGGGTTTCGACGAGGCCTTCGTCTTGCCGTCGGGCTTGAGCGCGATCGTGCCGTGCGACAGTTCGTATTCGGCCTCACGATCGGTGAGCGTGAGCTCGAACCCTACCTTCGTCTTGCCGCCGTTGTCGTAGGGCACGTGGCGACCGGCGACGCGCGGGCCAGCCTTGTCGGTGGTGACGTAGATTTTCGTGTCGGCCATATCGTCTCTCCTCAGATCAGGATGCTGTCGGCGCCCTGGTTGTTGATGTCACCGCCGCTGTCGGTGGAGCCCTTGAAGACGGCGGGTCGCGAACCGTCCTTGGCGCGGAATTTTTGCGTCATGCGCAGCTCGCTGGCGTCGAGCACGTAGCCCTTGCCCCCGACCGTCTTCGTGATTGTCTCTCCGTCGAAGGAGAGCATCGCGGCGCCGTTCGCCGTCGAAATCGCGAACTTGTCGTCCTTCGTCGAAATGCGCGTCTTGCCGAAGGCGATCACGCTCTCGTCGGCCTCCTGGTCCGGCCGCTTCTGCTCGTCGTCGAAGGTTCCCCAGGCCGCATAGCTCGCGGCGCCCACTTCGCCGGACGGGCTCACCATCTTCATTTTCTCGCCGACCGACGGCAGCGCCGGCGACACCTTGAACGCGCCGGCGGAGCCCGACTGCGGCTTCAGCCAGGGCGAGAGAACCTTTTCGTCGGTCTCCGGGTCGCGGCCGATCTCGAGCCGCACCAGCCACTTCTTCGGATCGCGCTCTACGACGGTCCCTTCGAGTTCGGCGAGCGCGAGCCGGCGATTGGCGCGCACGATCTGCAGGCGCGCCTGGCGCAGCTCGTCGGCGATGTGCGGATCAAACATCGTCGCCCTCCCCGAACATCGGTTCGCCGCGCGCGAAAAGTTCCTGGCGCCAGGTCACCGCGTAGAAGGCGAGCCCCTTGGCGAAGGTCTTGGCGGTGAAGACCGGCTGGCCGGCGACTTCTTCGGGCAGGCCGATATTTTCCAGTCCCCACATCGGGGCGCTGTTCGGGCGGTTGAGGAAATGCGCGATCGCGTCGCAGATCGCGGGGCCGATCTCGTCGCGCTCGACGCGCTTGCCGTCCACGATCGTGTCCTCGACGATCACGTAGGCCGCCAGATGCGCGCAATCGTCCTCGGAACCCGACAGACGCGGATCGACGGTGAATTTCGTCAGCGCGACCAGGATGGAGGGCGCGACGAACGTGTCCTCCGCGACGACGTCGGAAAGGTCGATCTTGCCGGCATGCGCCCGCACCTCGACGCCGGCGATGAGATTTTTCAGCCCGGCGACGACGGCCTGGCGCAACTCGAACAGGCGCGAGGCAGCGAGGACGTCGGAAAGGGCGAGCGGCTCGGTCATTGCACGAGCCTCCCGAAGACGTCGGTGACCAGTTCCTCGATCTCTTTCCGGTTGTCGTCGCTGAGGCCGACGAAGGGGCGCGCCGGAATGGTCACGGATTTCGCGGCGACCTTCTGGCCGCCGATGCGGAAGAACAGCGCCTTCGCGTTCTTGGCCGAGATTTTCGCGCCGTCCTGGTGGATGTGCGCGAATTCCCAGGACGCGCCCCATTGCACCTCGCCCGACCCGACGATGTAGGCGACCGAGCCGAGCAGATTGCCGCCGGTGCGCAGCAGGATCGACGTGCCTTCCCTGTTCGGCGGCCAGGCGGCGCCGTCGGGCGCGGTCTTCTCGTCTGAGATGCGCCGGCGCGTCTGGCTCTCGCCCATCGCGCCGATCGCCGTCAGCAGCTCGGTCTCGTCGAAGGCGAGGATCTTCGCGAGCAGGCTCTCGGCGAGCTTCAGCCCGGAAATCTCGACGACGATGCCGACGCCCTGGGCCATCAGATCTGCCCCAGGCGGTCGCGGGTGAATTGGCGTTGCGGTCCTTCGCTCAGCACGACATTGGGCGTCGACGTCTGCGGATCGACGCCGCCGCCGGGAACCTGCGCGAAGGTCAGCCCGCCGCGCCCGGCGGCGATGCCTTCGAGGCGCTTGACCGCGAGATCGTAGCGTTCCTTGATCGCCTCGGTCTGGCGGCCGAACGACAGCGCGACGCGGTAGAGCGCCATGTCCATCGCAAACAGTTTCAGCGCGCCGGCGGAATCCTCGTCGATGAGATCGAGCTGCGCCGGCGCGTAGCGGCGCGCCAGGATCGCGCGGATCTCCGTCGAGACGTCGGCGAGCGCCGCCGTGACGCGATCGACGTCCGGCAGCCGCGTCTGCTCGTCGGCGCACAGAAGCGCGACGTCGCGCGGGTGGCGCGCCTGCAGATCGTCGAGCGTGGCGAAGGGCGGACGGGACAAGCAAGCCTCCAAAAGCCCCGCGGCCGAAGCCGCCGGGATCAAGTCTTGGGAGGAAACGCCCTCGGAGGGCTCATTGAGCGACCGACACGCGATCGCAAATCAGTGCGGGCGGCGGGCTGAACCCCTACGTCTGGCCGCTCAATGCAACCGGCAAAGCGACGACCGCGTCCCCCTCGGGCGCTAGGAGCCTTGCGAGCTGTACTAGACCGCCCTCTCGGGTATTGGCTTCATGCGGCGGGCTTGTCGTCCCACTCGC
>JAGRKN010000167.1:12011-12188 GCA_020442275.1 Rhodoblastus sp.
CCGGTCAGCAGCGCGCCGACGTCCTTGGCGACGACCATCTCCTTGAGACGCTCGCCGACGCGGATCTCGCGACCGCCTTCAAGGCCGACGTCGCTGTCGGCGATCGAGCCGGCGATGCGCGTGCCGAATTGCGCGGAGAAGCCCCAGGTGACGCCGCCCTGTTCGGGCATGACCTGG
>JAGRKN010000168.1 GCA_020442275.1 Rhodoblastus sp.
AAAAATTCGGCCGGAACGCTGTAGTCGAATTCCATGACCGGATCGCCCTTCGGATGAACTTTCTGTGAATTCGACAGCCGAATTTCAGAATTCTCGAAAGCATGATATAGGAATTGCGATCGAATAATTCCAATTGTGCGCCGCAATTCCTGTCGCGCGAGCGTTCGAGCGCAAGGAGGCTGTATGCAACATCTTTTCAAACGTGGACAAATGGTGCGCCTGTCGCAGGGCGTGACAGCCCGTCCGCCGTCGCGCATCGAGTACAAGGTAATGCAGCAGCTGCCCGAGCGCGGCGGCGAATTGCAATATCGCATCAAGACCGAGCGGGAGCCTTTCGAACGCGTCGTCTGGCAGAGCGCGCTCGAAAAGGTCTGAGACCTGATTTTGCGGGATATTCCCGAGCCTGAGCTTCGACTGCATGCCGCCATGCGTGAATAAATTTGATTTTCAGAAATATTTCTGGTACCTTGGCAAAATCGAATTCCAGATGAATACGTATTTGCTCGCTGATTTATTCATAAAATCGGCTGAGCTCTGCAATAATATCTCCATAATTCGAGTGGAAATGGACGCAAATTCGCGACCATCGAACCTTCGCGGTTCTGTTCAGGAACACATTATGTCAACTGGTACTGTCAAGTGGTTCAACGCCCAGAAGGGCTTTGGCTTCATCCAGCCCGACGATGGCGGAATCGACGTATTCGTTCACGTCTCCGCGGTCGAACGCGCCGGCTTGGTCGGTCTCGCGGAAGGTCAAAAGATCGCCTACGAGATTGTCGCTGATCGCCGCACGGGCAAGCAGTCGGCCGGCGATCTCAAGGCCGCCTAGACCAGTTCGGAAGGCTTACGTCGCGACCACGGATGAACTGGCGCGAATGAGCCGGCCGACAAGAACCCCGGGCCCTGCCCGGGGTTTTTTGTTTCTGCGCTCTGGCGCGTGCTCAGATCAGAAAAGCCCGGATCGCCGCATTCACCTCGTCCGGCGCATCCTGCTGCACCCAGTGCGAGGCGTTGGGGAAGCGCACGATCCTGAGGTCGCGCACATATTGATCCGTGCCGTCCAAACAGGAATTCTCGATCGCCACATCCTTCTCGCCCCAGCAGATCAGCGTCGGAACCTGGATCGGCGCGCCGATGTCGGTCGCCGCCATCACATCGTTCATGGCGCGGCGATACCAGTTGATCATGCCGCGCAGCCCGCCCGGCCGCAGGGCGTTGGCCGCATAGACCGCCAACACGTCACGTGAAAAATTCGCCTTGTTGCAACAGGTGTCGCGCAGCATCTTGGCGACAGGCGCGCCGCCCTTGCGGCCGAGCAACGTCTCCGGCAACCACGGAATCTGGAAGAAGCGCACGTACCACGATTTCTTTCGCTGCTTCGGATTGCGCTGATATTCGCGCTTGAAGCAGAGCGGATGCGGCACGTTGCAGATGACGAGTTTGTCGAGCGGCCGCATGTCTCGCGCAGCAAATGTCCAGGCGACCAGCGCGCCCCAGTCGTGCGCGATCAGCGTCGTGGTCTTCGCGCCGGCCGCGTCGATCAGCGCGGCGACGTCCTCGGTCAGGTTCTTCAGAGAATAGGCGGATTTTTCCGCCGGCGTCGTCGTACCGCCGTAGCCGCGCTGGTTGACGGTCCAGACGCGATAGCCGAGCGAGACGAGCAGCGGAACCTGAAAACGCCAGGAGATCGCATGCTCGGGAAAGCCATGCAGCAGCAGGGCGAATTTCTCGCCCGCGCCGGCCTCCCACACCTCGAAGTCGATGCCGTTGGCGGAAACGATCTTGCGGGCGCCGAGCGGCGCGAAAAGCTCGTCGGTCATGGCGTCCTCCGGACCAGAACTGTCATCCCGGCCGGATCGCCCTTCGGGCGTCCGGGATGACCGAGGCAGCCTATCCGCAGGCGCCCATTCCCGCCATGGCCGGGCACATGCCGCAGGCCCCTGCGCCATCACAGGCGCCGGCCATCTCCATGGCGCCCCCGTCTCCGCCCGGCGCGGGCCTGGCGATCAGCGAGAGTTGGCGGTCGAGATGGATGGAATGGCAGGCCGGGCATTCCGGCGTCTCGCCTGAGCGCACCAGCGTCTCGAAATGTTTGTCGCAATCCTCACAGCGATAGGCGTAGAGCGGCATGGTCGGGGCCTCTGAAGTGATCCTGATCCTATCTGCTGCGCCGCGCCGCCGAACGCAAGCCGATCAACCGGCGCGTTCGACGCGTTGAGGCAGCTTGCCGCACGGCGGAACTATCTCTTCGAGCGACCTCTCCTTCGTCACCGCCGTGCGCAGGTCGATATCCTTGAGCACGGTCAGCCAGCCGGTTTCGTCCGACATCTTGAGGAATGTCGTCATGAGGATTGGGCCATCAGGCAGGTCATCGATGCGGCAGGCGTCGGCGCCGACGCCGAGCGAGCCGTGGTCGGCGCGCTTCTCGGCCTTGGCGCGCGCGATCTCCGCTTGCAGGGCGCGCAAACGTGGCACATCGTCGGGCGCGACGCGATAGACCTGCAGGTAGGCGCCATGACGGATCTCCTGCGCGAGCGCCGGCCCCTCGCTCGACAGGCTCGTTTCCTGCAATGCGATCTCGATCTTCTTCTCGCTCTCCGGAACGCCCTTCCTGCCCCAGGTCGCCACGACCTTCACGCCGCCGGGCCGCGGTTGGAACGCCCGCGGCAGACGGACGGCGGCGCGCAAGTGTGCGGGATCGACGCTCAGGCTGTCGAAATTGCGCAGCGCCCACATCGTGGAGACTGGAACGTGACCGCAGCCCGTCAGCAAAAGCACGGACGAAAGCGCGAGGACGCGAGAGCGAACAGACATATGGACTCCACATGACAAATGATNTTTTAATGTTTGACATTAAATTTTTCATCCGTCAATATCAACGCACCGAAATCTGGAGCCCGCCATGACCGATGCCAAGTCGCCATCCGAGAGGATCGAGGACAGCCGCCACGCCGCCCTGCGTAGAAGGATCGCGCTCGTATGCCACGCGGTGCGCTGGCTGACCGTCGGCTATCTCCTGTTCGTCGCCTGGGGGCTTTACGATCACTGGTCGAACGCCGACCGGGTGCAGCGCGTGTTCAAGGGCTTCTACAAGGTCGACATATCGGGCGCTGCGCCCTGGCAATGGCGCGCGGGCGAAGCGGTCTCCGTCCTCGACTGGCTCGTGCTCGCCGTTCTGTGCTGGCACGTCTGGCGTCTGTTCGGCCGCTATCTCCATGGCGACATTTTTTCGGTCGGGAGCGCCGCGCTGCTCAGGCGCATCGGCGCACTCGGCCTCGTCACGGTCGCATTCGACTTCGCGATGCGGCCGGTCACGGTGATGCTGATGACCGCGCATGTCGCCGATACCGGCCCCGCCAGACATGCTTTCGTGCGCACGGAGGACGTGCTCTATGTCGTCATCTCGCTCGTCTTCGTCGCGCTCGGCATGATCTACCGCTCCGCAGCGGAACTGGCCGAAGAAAACGCACAAATCGTGTAGCCATGCCGATTATCGTCAACCTCGACGTCATGCTCGCCAAGCGCAAGATGCGCTCGCGCGAGCTCGCCGAGCGCATCGGCATCGCCGAGCAGAACGTCTCGCTGCTCAAGTCGGGCAAGGTGAAGGGCGTCCGCTTCGACACGCTGGAGAAGATCTGCGAGATCCTCGGATGCCAGCCAGGCGACATCCTCGAATACCAGCCTGACGAAGCGCCGAAATAGCCTGCCCGTCGCCGGCCGCCCTCCCCTCGCCTTCCGGCGAGGGAACGGCTAATTTCTCCTCATGCACCGTCTCGTCCTGCTTCGACATTCCAAGGCCGCCCGCGAAGCCGGGGGCGGCGACCGCGAACGACCGCTGACGCGGCGCGGCCGAGAGGACGCTGCCCGCGTCGGCCGCTATCTCGTCGAGGAAAGGCTCATCCCAAATCTGGCCGTCGTCTCCGACGCCCATCGCACGCGCGAGACGCTGGACTGCCTGATGGCCGAGACCGGCCGCCGCTTCAAGACGCTGATCGATCCTGTGCTCTACCTTGCCGAGGACTACATCCTGCTCTCGGAACTGCACAAGACGCCGGAGCTCGTGCAGACCATGCTGGTCGTCTGCCACAACCCCGGCCTAGCCGATTTCGCCCTGCGCATCTGTGGATCCGGCGAATCTCAGGCGCTCGCCCACATGGGAATGAAATATCCGACCTCCGGCCTTGCGCTGATCGACTTCGGCGATACGCCCTGGGCGAACATCAAATGGGGCGACGGCCGGCTGGACCGGTTCGTGACGCCGTCCACGCTCGTCGAGGGCGTGGACGATCTCGACTGAGACGTCGTCATGACGCTCGAGTGGATCGCGCTCGGCCTGTCGATCCTGTCCGGAGCGTCGGTTCTGAAAGCCCCAGAGGTCGCCAGCCTGATCGCCCCCGAATATCGCCCGGCCGAACGCGCCGTCGACAATTGGCGCCGGCAGGGCGCATTCAATCTCGATCTCGCGCCCGAGAAGGCGCTGGCGCTGGCGCTCGGCCGCGACTTCAAGGGCCTGTCGCGCTGCGTGCGCCTCAACAACTACTGGTGTGTGAAGAAGGCCGGTTGGACCGGCGAGATCGCCGCCGATAACGAAGGCCATGTCGCCTTCGCCACAGCCGCTGAGGGCGCGGCGGGCGCCGCGCAATTGTTGCGACGCTATTACATCGACTTCGGCCTGCATTCCGCGCGCGCCATCGTCAGCCGCTGGGCGCCGGCGCAATGCGTGGCGCCGCTGGCGTTCCGCACGCCTGGCCGCAGGATCGCCGGCCGTAGACTGCTCGGACCCGAGCCCAAGGGCCTCACCACGCGCGGCCTCGGCTCGACGTTGCGCGCAAAATGGCTGGCGCGGCACCGGCCGGGCCTCGCGCCACGCAAGCGCGGCAAAGGCGCGAAGAGGATTGCCGGCGTGCGCCGCTCCATCGTGCCCGACCGCATCGGCGCGATGATGAAGACGCCGACCATCGCCGCTGGCATCGGCGCAATGGAAGCCGGCCCATCGAAAGCGCCCGCGCAAAAAACGCAGGCGCCCGTGCGTCTCGCCATGTTGCCCTACCCCGGCGTGGCGATGGGCCCGGAACCGCGCATGCCCGCGAGCCTGCCGCCGCTGCCGACATTCTCCTGCGCGCCCGAAACGCAGCGCATTCTGAATTATGCGACGAACATTGCGTCCGGAATCGTTGCGGGTCCCGACGCTGATCTCGCGCTGTTCGATGCACAGGGGCAACCGACGCCCAATTTCGCGAAGGCGCTGGCCAACATGGCGGCGGTGGAAATCGGCCCGCTGCGTGCGACGCAGGCGCTGGTGGAGGCGGCGGTGGCGATGATCGCGGCGCGCACAGATTCTGCGTCTAAGGAACGGTAGAAGCCGTCACTGGTTCGTCCCGCGAAGATCCGACGGCGTCATCGCATAGCGCTGCTTGAACCGCCGGTTGAAATGCGAGATGTCGCCGAAGCCGGCTTCGAGCGCGATCGCGGCGATCGACCAGTCCGCATAGCGCGGACTGGCGAGCATGATGCGCGCGGCCTCGAGTTTTCTCTCGAGGACGAATTCGGAGAAAGTCGTTCCCGCTTGCTCGAACAGCATCTGAATGTAGCGCGGCGAAATATTGTGACGCGCCGCAAGATGATCGATGTCCAGCGTCGCATCGCGCAGCAGCGCCGCCTTGATCGCCTCCAGTCGCGCCGCGCGTATGCCGCGCTGGCTGGCGATCTCGCGCCCCTCGCGCGTCGCGCCGATGGCGAGAGACAGCAGATCGTAGATGTGCGTCGCGGAGAGCTTGCCGAGATGCGGGTCGGCGATACGCAGCGGCATGCTCTCGACATAGGCCCGCAAGAGCGACAGCGCCTCGACATCCCGCGGAATGCGCAGCGCTGCGGCGGCGCCGACATTCTTCGACAGCGACGAGATCGCCGCGAAGGGCACGCGAACCGAAACATAGGTGCTTTCGCTGAACTGCAGCACGGCGGGTTCGCGATAGACGAGCAGAACGCCATCGCCGGCCTGCGGCACGCTCTCCTGCCGGCCCTGCTCGATCGCCAGATTTCCGCCCGTCTTCATGATCAGGCAGATCGTGTCCTCGCCATCGGCGAGCATCGATGCGGGACGGCTCATGCGCGCCGTGAGACTGGACAGCATCTTGGCGCGCCGCAGGCCGGGCGCGAGCATCATCTCCATTTCGACGGGCGTGTCGGGATCGGCTTCGATCTCGAGCTGAACCGAGCGATCGAAGAGTTCGCGCAACGCGCTCGTCCGTCTCGAAACGGGAAGCCTGCGCGTCGAAAACTGCAACGATGTGTAGTCGTTTACGCTGACGGTCATCGCGGCCTGCTCCGAAGCATCGCGTTCGACCCTCGCATTCTATTGAACTTCGCCCGCCAGTCCATCCGGGCGCCAGCGCGACGCGCGCCAGTTCGCCCAAAGCGCATGTCGACTTCGCGCAGCGCCAAGACAGGCTCTATCCCTCTGCAAAGAATGAGCGCGCCCAATCAAGGAGGGGATCGATGTCCAGGTTTTCATTGCCGATCTGCGCGGCGCTCACGGCGCTGGCCTGTGCGAGCCCTGCCGGGGCGCAACAGGCCCAGCCCGCCCAAGCCGCGCAGCACCAGAACATCAAGCGCATTCCGCTGCAGCGCTTCGACATACCCGACACCGCATGGGAGACGGTGATCGGTCTTGCCGAAATCGCGGCCAATGTCGCTATCGGACGCCATACGCACCCCGGCCCCGAGTCCGGCTATCTGATCGAGGGCAGTTTCGAACTCTTGATCGACGGCGAGAAGCCGCGCCTTCTGAATGCCGGCGATTCCTACAAGGTGCCGCCGCGCGTGATTCACGACGCAAAGACCGGCCCGGCGGGCGCGAAGGTGATCGCCACCTACGTGATCCCCAAAGGTCAGCCGCTGGCCACGCCCGCGAAGTGAATGCGCGAAACCTCCGCGCGGCGCACGCTGTCGCGCCGGAGGCTTTGTCTTCCCGACGCACGAACCTCGTGTCAGGCCGAGGGTCCAGATGTCTTCGCTCCGATGTGTTCGCCTCTACACGGACGCGGACGGAGAAACGCATTTCGGCGCGAGCGCTTTCGATCTGTCGTCGAAGGATTTCGCACCGCTTGCGCCACCTTTCGACGTCTCGCCCTTCCACAAAGCCTCAGGCTACGTCGTCGTCCGATTACCCCTCGGATGGGGCGGCGACGCGCCGCATCCGAGCCCAGCCGGCAGCTTCTGTGCTGTCTGTCCGGATCCTTCCGGGTCATGGCCAGCGACGGCGAATGCCGTGATTTTCAGGCCGGCGACGCCCTGCGGCTCGACGACACGAGCGGCAGCGGCCACGTAACGACGGTCACCTCATCGGTTCCCGTCACCTGCGTGATGGTCGCGCTGGACCAATGACATCCATGACGGAGCCACGCCGGGCATGGGCCGGCGCCACGCGCCTCATCCACCCTTATCCTCGCACTGCTGCACCTTGCGCACGACCGCGGTGAGGCGCTCGATCGAGAGCTTCGTTTCGTCGGCGCCGATTTTCACGCTCAGCACCTTGCCGGCCTGCAGCATCTTCAGTTGTGCGGACTTGAGGAAGACACCGTATTTGCCGTCGTCGAACCGATTGAAAGTCGCCTTGACCGCCTTGCCGTCGACCTCGAACGCCCCCTTGACCTCGTCGCCCTTAGACGTGCTCGGCGCCTTCAGAACCCAGCCTTCGCTGCTCCTGGACAGCGCCGCCGGCGCGGCGGGCGCCAGCGCCTCGCAGTTCATGAACTGGCCCTCCACGGACATGGAATTGACGGTCCAGCCGTTGGCATCGCCGAATTTTTTCGCCTTCCAGGTGGCAGCAGCGGCAGCGGAAGCGATGACGAGCGCACTCGCGCACAGGGCATGCAGGAGTGCGGGGCGGAACATCTTGCCTCGTGGGAACGGATTTCAGGGCGAGCACGACCGCATTTCGAAGCGATTGAACCCTTACGCTTATGCTAGGTCTCTTGGCAATCCTGGGTCAACCGCGCCCGCGCACAAGTGCAAGGCAAGCCGCGCCGCTTGCGCGCCTGTTGGCAAACGCCCAGCCAACGCCTATCTCGGAGGCGCCCGCCGGAGCCTGACGTGTCGATCCTGTCCGATCTTCTCTTCGAGACCCGCATCGCCGCGTCGTCGCTCGCCGATTACGTGACGGGCGCCGGCCTGCGCCTCGGCGTCACTGGGCTTTCACGCGCGGGCAAGACTGTCTTCATCACCGCCCTGGTGCAGAATCTGCTGCGCGCATCGACGGCCGCCATGGATGGCGAGCGCGTGCTGCCGGTCTTTCGCGTTCATGCCGAAGGTCGGCTGATGCGCGCGAAATTGCAGCCACAGCCCGACGACCACGTGCCGCGCTTCGCCTACGAGGATCATTTGGCCGCCCTGACCGGGGACGAACGCCACTGGCCGGAATCGACGCGCCGCATCTCCGAATTGCGGCTCACGCTCGAGTTCGAGCGGCGCAAGGGCCTGCGGCAAGGCCCGTCCGAACTCACCATCGACATTGTCGACTATCCCGGCGAATGGCTCCTCGACCTGCCGCTTCTGACCAAGGGCTACGCGCAATGGTCGCGCGAGACGCTGGAAGCCAGCGCCGCAGCTGCGCGCGCGCCGTTCGCGGCCGACTGGCGCGGCGCGACGCTGGCTGTCGCCGCCGATGCGCCCGAAAGCGAGGCGGAGGCCAAGCGCCTCGCGGATTTGTTCACGACCTATCTGCGATCGGCGCGAGCGGAGACTTATGCGCTGTCCACCCTGCCGCCCGGCCGCTTTCTCATGCCCGGCGAGCTCGAAGGATCGCCGGCGCTGACCTTCGCGCCGCTGCATGTGGAAGAAGGCGCGGCATTCGCCCCGGGCTCGCTCGCGGCGATGATGGAGCGGCGCTACGAGGCCTACAAGGCGCATGTCGTCAAACCCTTCTTCCGCGATCATTTCGCGCGGCTCGATCGACAGATCGTGCTGGTCGACGCGCTATCGGCGCTCAACTCCGGCCCAGCCGCTGTGCGCGATCTCGAAACCGCGCTCTCGGAAATCCTCGTCGCTTTTCGCGCGGGACGGTCGGGTTTCCTCTCCACGATCTTCCGCCCGAAGATCGACCGCATTCTCTTTGCCGCCACGAAAGCGGATCATCTGCATCACACCAGCCACGACCGGCTGGAAAACATCCTGCGCCTTCTCACCGCACGCGCAATCGCGCGCGCGGAAGATGTCGGCGCGCATGTCGATGTCGTGGCGATCGCCGCAGTCCGCGCGACGCGCGAGGCGAAGGTGAAGCAGGGCCGCATGCTCGGCGAGAAAAGCGAACTCGACGCCATCGTCGGCGTGCCCCTGCCCGGCGAGCGCATCGACGGCGAGACTTTCGACGGCAAGGGCGAGGTCGCGATCTTCCCCGGCGAACTGCCCGCCGATCCGAAAGCGGTGTTTCGCGGCGACGGGCTCGGCGTACCCGAAGGCGCCGCCGACTATCGCTTCGTGCGCTTTCGTCCGCCCGTCCCGCGCCTCGCCAAAGACGGCGAACCGCTGCCCCTGCCCTCGATCCGGCTCGACCGCGCGCTGGAATTCCTTCTGGGAGACCGCCTGCAATGAGCGGCGACGAACGTCAGCGCCCGCGCGCCTTCCGCTTGGACGACGACCGCATCGTCCTCGCTGACGGCGAAACGCCGGCGCATGACGACCTGCGCCAGGACAGATTGAAAAAGGGCGGCGTGATCGTTGAGACGACGCCGGACGCATTCGCGCCGCAGGACGAGCCCGCCGAACCACGCGACGCGGAAGAAGCGACCGAGATCGCACAGGCGCGCGGCATTCGCGCGCGGGCGCTGCTGTCGTGGGGCGGCCTGCTCTGGTCGGCGCTCGGCGGCCTCGTCTCGATGGCGCTCGGCCTGTGGGCGACACGTATCGTCGAAGACCTGTTCGCACGCTCGGCGACGCTCGGCTGGATCGGCGTGGCTCTTGCGGCCGCTGTCGTCATCTCGCTGCTGGCGCTCGGATTGCGTGAGATGCGCGCGATCTTTCGCCAGCGCCACATCGCGACGCTGCACGCCGCGCTTGCGCGCGCAAGAGACGCCGACGACCGCGACGCGGCGCGCGCGGGCGCGAACGAGCTTCTGTCGCTTTATGCGAGCCGCCCCGACACGGCGCGCGCCCGCGCGCTGGTCAAGGATCTCACGCGCGAGATCGTCGACGGGCGCGACCTCATCGACATCGCCGAACGCAATCTGATGGCGCCGCTCGACGCCGACGCCAATCGCGAGATCGCATCCGCCGCCAAGCGCGTGTCGATGGTGACCGCGATCAGCCCGCGCGCGCTGGTCGATGTTCTCTTCGTCGGCGCGCAGGCCATCCGGCTGCTGCGGCGCATCGCCGAAATCTACGGCGGCCGTCCGGGCTTTCTCGGCTTCGTGCGGCTCGCCCACTCCGTCGGCGCGCATCTCGCGATCACCGGCGGCATGGCCATCGGCGACTCGCTCGTGCAGCAGGTCGTCGGCCACGGCGTCGCGGCCCGCCTGTCGGCGAAGCTCGGCGAAGGCGTGCTCAACGGCATGTTGACGACGCGCATCGGCCTATCCGCCATGGCGGTCTGTCGCCCCATGCCCTTCGCCGCTCTGAAGCAACCCGGCGTAAAGGATGTCGCGCCTTTTCTGTTCGGCGACAGCAAGGAACGCCGGGATATTTCATGACTAACAGACGGTTACCTACAATTGTTTGGAAACAATCGCGAATAATTAAGAGGTGGAAGTAAAACTGCTGCTCACGCCACAAGGACGCGCAAGGCGCTTTCCGGCGATCGGGCGAGGCATGAACGCAAACGCGATCTCGTTGCAGGAAGTCGAGGAACTCGTCGCATCGCGGCGGGGGGCCTTCGCTTTTCCGCCCGGGCTCGAGGCGCGCTACGAGCGCGAGACCGGCCCGCGCCGCGCGCGCTTCCTCGTCAACACCACGCTGCGCACCGCGCTCATCTACAACATCTTCATCCTCTGCGAATATCTGCTCGCGCCCGACACCTTCCTGCTGGCGACCGCGCTGCATCTGTTCGTCGTCACGCCATGGATGCTGCTGGTCGCCCATCTCCT
>JAGRKN010000169.1 GCA_020442275.1 Rhodoblastus sp.
ACGGTCGCCCAGGTGTCGACCATCGTGCCCGAGTCGACGAAGGCGCCGAGGTTGACGAAGGACGGCATCAGCACGACGCCCGGCGCGATATAGGCGGAGCGGCGGACGATGCAGTTGGGCACCGAACGGAAGCCGGCGGCGGCATGCTCGGCCGCGCCCCAGCCGTCGAACTTGGAGGGCACCTTGTCCCACCAGCTCGACCCGCCGGGACCGCCGGAAATGGTCGTCATGTCGTTGAGGCGGAAGGACAGCAGCACCGCCTTCTTCAGCCATTGATTGACGGTCCAGGCCTCCTTGCCAGACTTGGCGGGATCGCGCTCGGCGACGCGCAGCTTGCCGGCGTCGAGCAGCCCGAGCGCCTTTTCCACGGCGTCGCGGACGTCGCCATGCGTGGCGGGGCTCACATTGGCGCGGTCCTCGAAAGCGGCTTCGATAATGCGCTGGAGGTCGGCGTGGGACATTGCTGGCTCTCTTTATTACTTCGGGCGGCCGGAGGTTTGGTCGCTCGGCCGCCCCCTGTCAATGGCGGCGCCCAGCCGCGTTGGCGGAATGGGCGGCCGGCACTATGCTGGAACGGCAGATCTTAGGGGATTCGGCCATGTTTCGAGCTTTTCTGGCGGGTGTCGCGCTTGCCCTGGCGGCGCCTGGCGCCGTGGCCGCGCCCAAGGCGAAAAAGCCACGCCCGCCGGCGGCGATCGAAATCCAGAACGAACGGAAGGTGAAGCTCGAATCCTTCACGCTGGCTGCGACCGACAAGCCCGAAAAGATCGTAGCCAAGCTTGCCAAGCCGCTCGACGGCGGCGCCAAGACGAAGCTGAAGATCGCCAGGGCGAAGGGCTGCGCCTTCGTCGCGACATGGAAATTCGAGGACGCCGGCGACCAAGCGGAAGTCGATCTGTGCAACGATCCCAAGGTCGTGCTGACGGATTGAGACATCTCAGCGGACGGCTTCGCGTTCCATCATCGCTGCGACTTCATCCATCGCAGAGATGATTGGCGTCGCGTCGGCTTCGACCCGCGCGATGATTAGCGCGCCCTCCAGCGCGATGATGGCAAGCCGGGCCAGGGTTTCCGCGCGCGACTGCGCAATGCCCTCCTGAACCAGCTTTTCGCGCAGGACGCCCGTCCAACTCTCGAATGCCGAGCGACCTGCCTCTGCGATCCTCGACTTCTCCGCAGCGGTTTCGAGCAACGTCGTCGCGATCGGGCAGCCATCGCGAAATTTCGAGTTCGCCATCCATCCGGCGACGAGGGCGGCGTAGCGGCGCAGAACTCCCGCTGTCGTTTCTTCCTGCCGGACGAGATCGGAAAGCGTCGCCTGCACCTTCCCGCCGGCGTAGCGCAAAGCCTCGACGGCGATGTCGTCCTTGCCGCCCGGAAAATAGTGATAGAGCGAGCCCTTCGGCGTGCCGCTCGCCTCGATGATGTCCGAGAGACCGGTCGCGGCATAGCCGCGCTGCCGCAGAAGTTGCGCGGTCGCGCGCACGATCTTCTCCCGCTGGCTCTTTCGTTCTGTCTTGCCTGATTGCGCCGACATGACCGCTTTCTAACGCGAACCCGGGTTGCCGGACAAGAAAAATTATATAGATTGGTCTATATATTTCTGGAGACGAAATGAGCGACCTTCCCGAGGGCTTTGCACCGCACTTCCGGCGCTCGCCGCTGACCGAGCCATGGGAACCGATCTATTCGCGGACGACCGAGACCGCCGTGGTGATCGGATTGCGGGCTGGTCCCGCGCACCTCAACTCGCGCGGCTTGGTGCATGGCGGACTGATGACGTGCCTTGCCGACAACGCCATGGGTCTGTCTTGCGGGCTGCGCCTTTCGAAAGGCCCGCGCCTGCTGACGGCCAATCTCTCGATCGACTTTCTCAGTGTCGCCTCGTCCGGACAGTGGATCCAGTTCGAAACGACCTTCGTGCGGCCGGGCCGAACGCTGTGCTTCGCGCAGGCCTTCGTGACGGCCGATGGCGAAATCTGCGCAAGGGCGAATGGCGTATTCCGCGTCGTCGAACCAAAGGAGACGGCAGCGTGAGCGAGCGCGATCTTCTGGCCGAGGTTGCGGCCGTCAACGAGGCTGCCGCCTTCAACCGATGGGCGAGTTTCGAGGTCGTCGCCGCCGAACCCGGCCGCGTGACGCTGCGCATGAACTGGCGTGAAGAGGCCGGGCAATATGCGGGCTTCCTGCATGCAGGCCTCGTCGGCGCGCTGATCGACACGGCCTGCGGCTTCGCCGCCTTCACGCAAGCGGGCCAGGTGCTAGCATCGCATTATTCGGTGAACTGCCTTGCGCCGGCGGTCGGTCGCGCCTTCATTGCGACGGGCGAAGTCGTGCGCGCCGGCAAGCGGCAGATTTTCACCCGCGCGGAATTGTTCGCCGAGAAGGAGCGCGGCGCACGAAAACTGGTGGCGACCGGCGAGACGATCCTGATGACGGCCTAAAGCCGATTGCCGATCAGTTTTCCTGGCGCCGCGGCGAACAGCGCCTGCGTGTACGGATGTTTCGGCGCGGCGAAGACGTCCTTCGTCGGCCCCTGCTCCACGACCTCGCCCTTCTGCATGACGACGATGCGGTCGCAAATCTGGGCTGCGACGCGCAGGTCGTGTGTGATGAAGAGCAGCGCCAGCGCGAATTTTTCGCGCACCTCGTCGAACAGTTTGAGCACCTGCGCCTGCACGGAGACGTCGAGCGCGGAGACGGCTTCGTCCGCAATCAGAACTTCGGGCTGCGGCATGAGCGCGCGCGCGATGCAGATGCGCTGGCGCTGGCCGCCGGAGAACTGATGCGGGAAGCGGTCGAGCGACTGGCGCGGCAGGTGGACGAGATCGAGCAGATCGCCCGCGCGGCTGAGCGCCTCGGCCTCGGACATGCCGAAATTCACGGGCGCCTCGATCATGCTCTGCGCGACGGTGCGGCGCGGGTTGAGCGAGCGATAGGGGTCCTGGAAAACGATCTGCATGCGCTTGCGGTGATCGCGCAAGGCGCGCTCCGGCAGCTTCGCGTAATCCGCGCCGTCGATGGCGACCTCGCCGGCCGTGGGATCGATCAGCCGCGCGACGCAGCGGGCGACCGTCGACTTTCCCGAACCTGATTCGCCGACGATGCCGACTGTCTCCCCGCGACGGATGTCGATGGAGACGTCCTTCACGGCTTCGACGACGCGCTTCTTCTGGAAGAGGCCGCCCGACGAATAGACCTTGCGCAGGTTCCTCGTATGCAGCACGACCGGCGCGCCGTCGAGCGGCTTGCGGTCGGCCGGCGTCAACGAAGGCACCGCGCCGATCAGCATCTGCGTGTAGGGATGCTGCGGCCGGTTGAGCACGTCGTCGGCCAGCCCCTGCTCGACCACCTTGCCCTTCTGCATGACGACGACGCGATGAGCGATTTCCGCGACCACGCCGAAATCATGGGTGATGAACAGAACGCCCGTACCCCGCCGCGCGCGAAGCTCGGCGATGAGCTGGAGGATCTGCGCCTGCGTCGTCACGTCGAGCGCGGTGGTNNTCGGTTCGTCGGCGATCAGCAGCGCGGGATCGAGCGCGAGCGCGCCGGCGATCATGGCGCGCTGGCGCTGGCCGCCAGACAATTGATGCGGATAGGCGCGCACGATCTGATCGGGATCGGGCAGGTTCACCTGGCCAATCGTCTCCATCACGCGGGCGCGGCGCTCCGTCGCGCTCATTTGCGTGTGGACCTTCAGGACTTCCTCGATCTGGTCGCCGATGGTCTTGACCGGGTTGAGCGCGGTCATCGGCTCCTGAAAGATCATCGCCATGCGCGAACCGCGCAATTCGCGATAGCGCTTTTCCGACGCGCCCATCAGGTCCTCGCCCTCGAGCCTGATGGAGCCGGCCACAGGCTTCACCTCGCGTGGCAGCAGGCCCATGACGGTGAAGGAGGAGACGGACTTGCCGGAGCCGGATTCGCCGACGACGCAGACGATCTCGCCCGCCGCGACCGAAAAGGAAACGTCCTCGACCGCGTAACGCCGGTCGGATCCCGGCGGCAGCTCGACGGTGAGACGGTCGACAACCAGAATGTCGCTCATCACACCCTCTTGCGCAGCTTGGGATCGAGCCGGTCGCGCAACGCGTCGCCGAGCACGTTGACACACAGCACGGTGACGGCGATGCAGACGCCGGGATAAAGCATGTTGTGCGGGAATATCCGGAAATACTGACGGCCCGCCGACATGATATTGCCCCAGCTCGGCACTTCGGGCGGTATGCCGACGCCGAGGAAAGACAGGATCGATTCCACGAGGATCGCGGAGGCCGCGACGAATGTCGCCTGCACGATCAGCGGCGCGATGCAGTTTGGAAGCACGTGCCGGAACAGCAGAACCGGCGTCGGCGTGCCCGCCGTCACCGCCGCCTCGACATAGGGTTCCTCACGGATGGACAGGACGATCGAGCGAACGAGGCGCACGACGCGCGGTATCTCGGGGATAGCGATGGCGACGATGACGGCGGTGAGGCCTGCGCGCGACAGCGACACCAGCGCGATCGCGAGCAGGATCGGCGGGATGGCCATCAGGCCGTCCATGAAGCGCATGATGAGCCCGTCCGACCAGCGCACGTAGCCCGCGACCATGCCGATCGCGAGGCCGAGCGTCGTGGCGACAATCGCGACCATCGCGCCGATGACCAGAGAAATGCGCGCGCCGTAGACGACGCGGCTGTAGATGTCGCGGCCGAGATTGTCGGTGCCCATGTGGAAGGTGAAGGGCGCCTTGTCGCCGTTGGCCAGGACGATCTGACCGACATAACCTGGCAGCTTGTTGCGCTGCGTCGGATCGAGAAGCGCGGGATCAATCGTGCCGAGCCAGGGCGCGAGGATGGCGATCAGCGCCAATATGCCGAGAATGACCGCGGGAATCACGATCGCCGGCTCCTTCGCCGCCGCGGGAACGCGCAGTTTCGCGAGGGCGCTGAATGTCTGGGTGTAGGCGCGATCGCTCAATAGCGGATCCTCGGATCGAGCAGCGTGTAGGAGACGTCGATGATCAGGTTGATCATCACGTAGACGAAGGAAAAGAGCAGGATGATCGCCTGGATGGTCGGATAGTCGCGCGCGAGCACGGCATCGACGGTGAGGCGACCGATGCCGGGAATGGCGAAGACGGATTCGGTGACGACGACGCCGCCGATCAACAGCGCGACGCCGAGACCGACCACGGTGATGATCGGCACGGCGGCGTTCGGCAGGGCGTGACGCACGAGCACCTGTAACGGCGTCAGGCCGCGCGAATAGGCGGTCCGGATGTAATCCTCGCCGAGCACTTCGAGCAGGCTGGTGCGCGTCATGCGCGCCAGCAGCGCGACGTAGATGACGGCAAGCGTGAGCGAGGGCAGGATCAGCGAGCGCACCCAAGGCTCGAAGCCGTTGGCGATGCGGCTATAGCCCTGCACCGGCAACCATTGCAGTTTGATCGCGAATACGTAGATCAGCGCGTAACCGATGACGAAGGCGGGCACGGAAAAGCCCATGACCGAAAAACCCATGACGATACGGTCGAGCAGGCTGCCGCGACGCATGGCCGCGAATATGCCGAGCGGAACCGCGATGGCGACCGCGATGACCAAAGTGAAGGTCGCGAGCGCGAGTGTCGGCTCGATGCGGTCGGCGATGAGGCTGGTCACGCTCTTCTTGAAGAAGAAGCTCTCGCCGAGATTGCCGTGCAGCAGGGACGATAGCCAGACCCAGAGCTGAACGAGCAGCGGCTTGTCGAGGCCGAGCTGCTGGCGGATCATCTCCACCTGCTGGGCATTGGCGTTATCGCCGGCGATGATGGCTGCCGGGTCCGATGGCGTGAGACGCAACATCAAAAAGACGATGAGGGCGACGATGAACATCACCGGAATCGTCGAGACGAGTCGCCTCAGAATATAGCCGAACATGGTCGCGCCTGTGGGGGCCGCGCGGCCGTGGCCGCGCGGCGTGTTGGCTTACTTCTTGGTGATGTTCCAGAAAACCGGAACGGGCGCGTCGATGATCCCGTCGATGTTCTTGCGCACGGCCATCGGCGCCGAATATTCGCCGAGCGGAATGTGCGTGGTGTAGGCGATCGCCGCGAGTTGCGCTTCTTC
Organism: Rhodoblastus sp.; assembly: GCA_020442275.1. GTDB lineage: Bacteria > Pseudomonadota > Alphaproteobacteria > Rhizobiales > Beijerinckiaceae > JAJXWB01. The sequence goes on from JAGRKN010000169.1 coordinate 6,093, forward strand.
AGCGATCTTCTTCTGCGCGGCGGCGTCCGGCGCCTTCATGAACGCGGTGCGCAGCTTTTCGATCTTCTCGTCGCACGGCCAGCCGAACAGGGCCTTGTCGCAAGCCGCGTTCATGTAGGCCATGAGCACGGGGTTGAGAATATCGGCGCCGACCCATGCCGTGTCGAAGGCGTTCCAGCCGCCGGCGTTGGGCATATCCTTCTTGTTGCGGCGCGCGACCAGCGTCTGCCAGTCCATCGACTGCATGTCGACCTTGAAGCCGGCGCGCTCCATCAATTGCTTGGCGACGGGACCGAGGTTGGTCAGGATCGGCAGGTCGGTCGAGGCCATCAGGACGATCGGCGTGCCGTCGTAGCCGGCTTCCTTCAGCAGCTCCTGCGCCTTCTTGGCATTGCCCGTCAGCAGGCCGTCCATGCCGGCCGTCGTCGCGAGCGGCGTGCCGCAGGGATAGAAGCTCTTGCAGACCTTGTAATAGGCGGGATCGCCGACAGTCGCCTTCAGGAAGTCCTCCTGATTGAAGGCATACCAGAGCGCCAGCTTGATCTTGGGATTGTTGAAGGGCGGCACGAGCGAATTCGGCCGGAACGTGAACTGGCCGACGCCGCTGTTGACGACGATCTTCAGGTTACTGTCGCCCTTGACGAGCGGCAGAAGGTCGTGCGGCGGCTGTTCCATGTAGTCGATTTCGCCGGCCGAAAGCGCGTTGATGGCCTGCTGCGCATCGGCGATGGCGAGCCATTCGACGCGATCGACCTTGACGACCTTGCCGCCGGCGAAGCCCGAGGCCGGCTCCGAGCGCGGCTTGTACTTGTCGAACTTGGTGAAGACGATCTTGTCGCCGGGCTTCCATTCGTCGCGCTTGAGCACGAACGGGCCGGAGCCGATGAATTCGGAGATCTGCTTGCCGGGTTCGGTCTCGGCGATGCGCTTGGGCATCATGAACGGCACGTTGGAAGAAGGCTTGGCGAGCGCGAACAGCAGGAGGCCAGTCGGCTCCTTCAGCTTGATGACGATCGTCTTGGCGTCCGGCGCGGAGATTTCCGACACGAAGCCGGTGAAGACCTTCTGACCGAGCGAATCCTTGGCGGACCAACGCTTGAGCGACTGCACGCAGTCGGCCGCCGTCACGGGCTGGCCATCATGCCAGAGCAGGCCGTTGCGCAGAGTCATCGTGTAGGTGAGCTTGTCGGCGGAAACGTCGACCTTGTCGACCATCTGCGGCTTGACCTCGTTCTTCGCATCGAGCGCAAAGAGCGTGTCGTAGATCATGTAGCCGACGTTTCGGGAGATATAGGCGGTCGTCCAGATCGGGTCGATGATCTTGACATCCGAATGCATCACCGCCTTGAGCACTGTTTCCGCGGCGGCGGGCGCGACAGACTGCGGCCCCGCGAAGAGCGTGGCGCCGACCGCCGCTGCAAACGCAAATTTCCTGAAACGCATTCATCCCTCCCGTTTATCCTTGTGGGGTCCAGCCTAATCGGTAAGCAGGCCGAAACACAAGGCGAGCATGACCCGCTTCGCACTGCGAAAATCATGCCGCCTGCTGGTCCCTCGCAGCGGAAGCCCGCCGTGCGGCTCATTTCATGCGGCAATGTGGCAGGCGGCATCCATTCGCGACGCTTCGCATCGCATCGCCACGCCGCTTGCGCGCGCGCCATGGCGCTTTTGTAAGCAAGCGCGCTATAGTGAAGGATGCAGACGAACACGAGCGATCTCGGTGACGAAGTCGCCCCCGGCCAAGCTCAGGCGCCGCGGGGGCTGATCGTCGCGCTCACGCTGATCCTTGTGGCGCTCGCCGCCGCCTGCGGCATGCTGTGGATGCGTTACGGCGCGCAGGTCTTCGTCGACGCGGCTCTGTTCGCATGGCGCTCCTGCTTCTGAGGCTCAGTAGGCGCCAATCGGAAAATATTTGAGATAGAGTTCGGTGTAGACGCCGCGTTCGGCAAGACGCGCCAGCCCGTAATCGAGCGCGGCCCGCAATGCGGAATTGTTCTTGCGCACCGCGATTGTGAGGCCTTCGCCGAAATAGGCGCGATCGATGAATGGACCGCCGAAAAAGGCGCAGCAGTTCTTCGACTCCGAGCCGTTGAGCCAGCCGGCCAGCGACACACCGTCGCCGAAGATCACATCGACATCGCCCTTGATGAGCGCGGCGCGCTGCTCTTCCGCATTGAGGTAGCGGGTCAGAGCGAGCTTCGGGAAATAGACCTCGAGCCACGCCGCATGCGCGCTGCCGTCGACGACGCCGGTCTTCGCGGCGCCGAGGCGTTCGGGCGTGACATCCGCGGCCGGAGCCTGACCCCTGCGCGTGACGAAACGCGCCGGCAGCAGCATGTAGGGTCGGGTGAAGGCGAATTGCTCGCGCGTGCGATCGGTGATCGCGAGGCCCGCGATCAGCGCGTCGCCCTTGTTCTCGGCGAGCGCCGAGGCGAGCGTATCCCAGCGACGCGCCTGAATCGTGCAGGCGACCTGCAATTCCTCGCAGACCGCTCGCGCCAGATCGACGCTGAAACCGGTCAGCCCGCCGTCCGGCAGCGCGAAGTCGAAGGGCGGATAATCGTCGGCCGTCAGAAAGCGGATCAGGTGGATGGCGCTCGTGTCGGGCCGGGTCAGCCGGCGGTTGGGGTCCCAGAAGGAGGGCGCGAAGCCGCCATCTTCGGCGCGCGCGAAGGTCGCGCCCATGCCGCCAAAGGTCGCACAGGCGAGAAACAGCGCAGCTGCGATTCGTTTGCCTATAGGCAAGTCCGTTTCCTAGGCCTAGTCTTGCGGGCGTCGGTACAGCTCCGACGGTGTATTTTATGGTTTATCGCGTCGATCGTATTGCGGATAGCGTTTTGCGAGATTCTGGCGCCGTGCGCCAGGGTACGGACAAGTATCGCCACGACACAGCGCGCCGGGCCGAGGCGCTGGAGGCCCAGGCGCTGGCCGTGATCGGCGTCCCCACATTGCAGATTGCCGAGGCGGCGGCGCTGGCGCGCTGGACCGGCGCGCCGCTCGCCGAGACGCTGCTGACCTCCAGGGCGATAGAGGAAGACGATCTGTATCGCGGGCTGGCGGCGCGGCTCGGGGTTCCCTTCGTGACGCGGCCTGTCCAGCTGGACGCGCGGGCCGATTATGGCGCGGCCTCGGCGGCGGGCCTGGCGGCGCTGGCGCGGCCGACGCGAGGCGTGCGCTGGCTTGCGGCGCCGCGCGGTCGTGCTTTGGCCGCTTTGCTGGCACTGCCCGACCCCTCGGGACTGGCGATCACGACGCCACGGCGTCTCGGCGCCAACCTGCGCGAGTCGGCGGCGACGCAGATCGCCGAGGACGCGGCGCTGCGGCTGCACCAGATCGAGCCCCGGCTGTCCGCGCGCGCAGGACCGTCGCGGCGGACACGGCGGGCGAGCGCGGCCCTGCTCGCGATTGGCGCGGGCGCGACGGCGCTGTGGCCGCAATGGGCGGCCTTGCTCGCCTGGACGCTTCTCACCTTCGCTTTCTCGGCGGCGACGATCACGCGGCTCTTCACGGCGGCCGCGACTTTTTCGCCCGATGCGGAGACGCCGCCCGTCGCCGACCGCGACCTGCCTGTCTACACGATCGTTGTGCCGCTCTACCGTGAGGCCGAGATCGTCGGGGCGCTGATCGACGCCTTGGAAGCGCTGGACTATCCGCGCTCGAAGCTCGACATCAAATTCGTCGTGGAGGCGGAGGACACCGTGACATTCGCGGCACTCGCGACCGCCCTGCCCGGCGTCGAATACGAGATTGTCGTCGCCCCGCCCGGCGCGCCGCGCACGAAGCCGCGCGCGCTGAACATCGCCCTGCCCTTCGCGCGCGGCGACCTCTTGTGCATCTACGACGCCGAGGATCGTCCGGAGCCCGATCAGCTACGTCGAGCCGCCGCACGCTTCGCCCACGCCGACCGAGGCCTCGGTTGCCTGCAGGCGCGTCTCGCTGTCGACAATGGCGACGAGAATGCGATCGCCGGCCTTTTCGCGATCGACTATGCGGCGCTTTTCGAGGTCGCCAATCCCGGCGTCTCGGCACTCCGCCTGCCGATGATGCTCGGCGGCACCTCCAACCACTTCCGCACGAAAACCCTGCGCGACCTCTGCGGCTGGGACGCGTGGAACGTGACCGAGGACGCCGATCTCGGCATCCGCCTGGCGCGCTGCGGCCTGCGCGTCGAGACCCTGGCCTCGCGCACGCACGAGGAGGCGCCAATCACTCTAGGCGCGCTGTTCAACCAGCGGGTGCGCTGGATGAAGGGATGGATGCAGACAGCCTTCGTGCATCTGCGCGATCCCGTCGCTTTGTGGCTCAACCTGAAGCCGCTCGCCTTCGTCACGACGCTCGCCGCCTTCGTGTCGGGCGTGGTGAGCCCGCTCCTGTGGCCTTTCTTCACGGTCATGCTCGCGCGCGATCTTGCGACAGGCGCGCTGCTTTCGCCCTCGTCGACCTTCGACTATGCCGTCGCCACCTGCGCCCTCTGGCTCGCGGTCGCAGGACCCGTCGCAATGGTCTGGCCTGCCGTGCTGGGCATGAAGCGCCAGGGCCTGAGCCGGCGCTGGCCGCTCCTGTTTCTTCTGCCGCTCTGGCACCTCATGCTTTGTCTGGCGGCCTGGCGCGCGATCCACGATGTCTGGCGCGATCCCTTCGCCTGGGCGAAGACGACGCACGGCGTGGCGCGCCGCCGTGCGCCGCCTCAGCGCCAGGACGCGAATCTTCTTTCCAGCGCGGCGATGGCGCGGGCGACGGCAAGACCCATCAGCGACAGAACGACGACGCCCGCCAACAATTGATCGGTCTGCATGAGATTGCCGGCCTGCAACACAAAGGCGCCGATGCCTTTCTCCGCGCCGACCATTTCAGCGGAGACGACGAGCAGCAAGGCGATCGACGTCGAGATGCGGAAACCGGCGAGGATCGAGGGGAAAGCGCCCGGCAGCACCACCTTTCGCACGATGTCGGCGAATGGCAGGCCGAAACTCTGCGCCATGCGGATGAGATTTCGCGGCACGGAATCGACGCCGCTCGCCGCCGAAATTGCAGTCGGAAAGAAGACGCCGAGCGCGATCGTCGCAATCTTGGAGGGTTCGCCGATGCCGAACCACAGGATCATCAACGGCAGAAGCGCGATCTTCGGGATCGGGAAAAGCGCAGAGACGATGGCGAAGCCCGCCGCGCGCGCGAAAGTAAAAAGGCCCATGGCGAGGCCGACGACGAGACCGACAATTGCGCCGAGCGACCAGCCGGCGGCGATGCGCAATGCGGAAATGCCGACCTGCGACAGGAGATCGCCTTCCGCGATCAGCCGCCACAGCGCGCGCGTGATCGCCATCGGGCTCGGCAGGAAGAGCGGGCTGACGCCGAGGAGGCTCGAGACAGCCTGCCAGATCGCCACGAGAGCGACCAGAGCCGCCGCGCCGCCGAGCCGGCTCTCGCCGGGCGCAAAGCCCGCGCCACGAAACGGCACGGGCGCGAGACGATTGCGCGCATTCCCGTCAGCCATCGATCGTCTCGCGATCGGCCGCCTGCGCTTCATCGCGGATCATCGACCAGAGTTCTGCGCGCCAGCGCGCGATTGCTTCCGCATGCGCGGGATCTGCGCGTTTTTCGCGCGCGACCGGCGCGGATGAGATCGCGCGAATGCGGCCGGGCCTGCGCGAGAAGACGATCGCGCGGTCGGCGAGCCGCGCGGCCTCGTCGAGATTGTGCGTCACATAGAGGACGCTCATGTTTCCCTGTTCGAGCAATCGCTCGAGATCCTCCATCAGGAGATCGCGCGTCTGGCTGTCGAGCGCGCTCAACGGCTCGTCCATCAGCAGGATCGCCGGACGGACGGCCAGCGCACGGGCAAGGCCGACCCGCTGACGCATGCCACCCGACAATTGTTTCGGCAGGGCGGACGCGAAATCGGCGAGGCCCGTGCGCGCCAGCACGTCGGCGACGGCAGCCTCGATCTCCCGCTGCCCGAGTCGTGTGTGTTCGAGCGCAAGGGCAATGTTGCCGGCCACCGTGCGCCAGGGCAGCAGCGCGAAATCCTGAAAGACGAAGGTCAGCGGGTTGAGGCTCGTTGCCGGCGCATCGCCAATCCGGACAGCGCCCTGCGTCGACGCGAGCAGCCCGCCAGCGATCGACAGAAGCGTGCTCTTGCCGCAGCCGGAGGGACCGACGATCGCCAGAATCTCGTTCGCGCCGAGTTCGAACGACACATCCGCGAGAACGTCGAGATCGCCGAAGCGGTGCGAGACATTGTCGACGACGAGGCGCGCCATATGCCCGCGTCAGTCCTTCACGAAGCGGCGGTCGATCACCTGTTCCAGTCCAAAACCTCTGTCGACGAAGCCGTGCGCCTGATACCAATCGATCTGATGCGCGACATTCGGCAGGTCGAGCTTGGCGTCCGGCTCGACGAAGGCGAGCGTCTTCGCGACCGCCTCGGGCTTCTGGTTGGTGTAGCGCGCGATGATTTCGAGCAGCGGCGCGCGCTCGGCCTCGGCGACGCCCTTTGCGTCGAGCTTGTCGTGGAACAGCTTGCAGGCGCGCTTGTAGGCGGTGAGGAATTTTCCGATCGTCGCCTCATCCGCCTTGACCTTCGCCGACGCGAAGGCCGCGCCGATCTGCCACGGCGCTTCGTCGGATCCCCAGCCGAGCAGACGCGCCGCGCCCGACGCAATCGCGCCGCTCGCCACGGTCGCGGGCAGCACCGCGCCGTCGACCGCGCCGCCCTGCAAAGCCGATACGATATTGCCCATGGACTGCAGCGGCACGAATGTCACTTCGGACAGCGGGAACTTGTATTTTTCCGCGACGAGCCCGCTGACGAAATGGAAGCTGGAGCCGACCTGCGTGATGCCGATGCGCTTGCCCCTGATGTCCTGCGGCTTCTTCAGCGCATCGCCGTTCGGCTTGGTCGTCGCCAGAAACGCGTCGAGCGGAAAGCCGGGCACTTCGCGCGACTGGCCGGCGATGACCGAGAGCGCGCCCTTGCCGGCGAGATTGTAGAGACCAGCCGTGAAGGCGGTGACGCCGATGTCGATATCGCCGGAGGCGGCGGCGACCGCGATCGGCTGCGCCGCGCCGAAGAAGACGAGTTCGACGTCGAGGCCGGCCTCATTGAAGAAGCTCATGTCCTGCGCGAGGAAGACCGCGCCGGAAGAGGAGAGACGCAGAACGCCGACGCGCAACTTACGGGTTTGTGCGCTTGCGAAGGTCGGTACGAGGGACGTCGCGATGGCAGCAGCGAGAAGGTCGCGGCGGGTGAGGATGGATCGGATCATGTCTTGGTCGCTTCCGATATTCTTTGTGCTTTCCCTCTCCCCGCGAGCGGGGAGAAGGTGGCCGACGGCCGGATGAGGGGCCCGCGCCGCTACATGAGAACCAGTCGTTTGACCCCTCACCCCAACCCTCTCCCCGCCCTGCGGGGAGAGGGGGAGTGGACTACATCCCCAGATAGGCCTGCCGCACGCGATCGTCAGCCAGGAGATCGCCGCCTGCGCCCGAAAGGGTGATCGACCCGTTCTCCAGGACATAAGCATGTTTGGCAATTTCCAGCGACGCCGCGACATTCTGCTCGACAAGGAGACAGGACAGGCCCTTCCTGTTGAGGTCTACGATCGTGTCCAGCACGTCGTTGGCGAGCGCCGGGCTCAGTCCGAGCGAGGGTTCGTCGAACATCACGAGATCGGGCTCGCCCATCAGGCAGCGCGCGATGGCCAGCATCTGCTGCTCGCCGCCGGACAGCGTGCCGGCCGCCTGTGTCAGCCTTTCGCGCAGGCGCGGGAAAAGTTCGAGCATGCGCTCCATGTTTTCGGTCTTGCGGGCGCGGGCGCGCGGCAGAAGGCCGCCCATCGCCAGGTTTTCGCGCACGGTCAAGGTCGGGAAAACCTGACGGCCCTCAGCCACCTGGCCGACGCCGAGATTGCAGACACGGTGGCTGTCGAGACCGGTAATGTCGGCGCCGCGGTAGGACACCCGCCCCGCAGCCGGCTTCAACATGCCCGCGATCGCGCGGATGAGCGACGTCTTGCCGGCGCCATTGGCGCCGACGATGGCGACGATTTCGCCTTCGGGCACATCGAGCGTGACGCCCGACAGCGCCTGCGCGTCGCCATAGTAGAGATCGAGGGCTTCGACGCTCAGCATCAGTGCGTCGCCTTCATGCCGAGATAGGATTCGATGACTCGTGCGTCCTTCGTCACCTCCTGCGGCGCTCCTTCGGCGATGCTCGCGCCGTGATGCAGAACATGCACGCGGTCGGCCAGCGCCATGACCGCGCGCATGACATGCTCGATCATGACGATGGTGAGCTTTTCGTGCCGGTTGATTTCGCGCAGCACGCCGACCATCCGGTCCGTTTCCGTCGGCCGCAGGCCGGCCATGACCTCGTCGAGCAGGATGATGCGCGGCTTCGTCGCCAGCGCGCGGGCGACTTCGAGCCGCTTGCGATCGGGCAGCGTCAGGCTGCCGGCCTTCTGCGCGCTCTTGTCGAAGAGATCGAGCTTGCGCAGGATTTCGTCGCCCTGCGCGCGCGCGGCGGTCATATCGGGCGCACGCAACATGGCGCCGATCGCGACATTGTCGCGCACGCTGAGGTCGGGAAAAGGTTTGACGATCTGGAAGGTGCGCGCAATGCCGGCTGCGCAGATCTGCTCGGGCTCCTGCCCGTCGATGCGCGCGCCGGCATAGCGGATCTCGCCTTCGTCCGGCGCGTAGACGCCGGCGATCAGGTTGAACAGCGTCGTCTTGCCGGCTCCGTTCGGGCCGATGATCGCGAAAATCTCGCCGTCCTCGACAGAGAGCGACACGCTGTCGACCGCAGTCAGACCGCGAAATCGTTTGACGACGTCGACGACTTCCAGAAGCGCTGTCATGGCTCGCGCGCCTCGAGGCCGAGCTTGCGGGCAAGCCATGGCCAGATGCCGTTGGGCGTGGCGGCGATGATGGCCATGAGGATCAAGCCGTAGACGAGCGCCTTGACGCCGGGCGCGCTGAGGCCGATGGCGCGCAGCCCATCGGTCAGCGCGGAGCCCAGCGGCACCAGCAGGAAGGCGCCGACGAACGGGCCCATCAGCGTGCCGAGGCCGCCGATGATCGGCGCCAGGATGATCTCGATCGATTTGGATGTCTCGAGGATCTGCGCGGGAAAGAGATTGTTGGTCCAGAAAGCGAGATAGACGCCGCCGACCGCCGTCATCGCCGCCGAGATGAAGAGCGCGAGGAACCGCGTGCGGTTGATGTCGACGCCGAGCGCGCGCGCCGCCTGCGGGTCCTCGCGGATCGCGAGGAAGGCATAGCCGAGTTTCGACGAGCGCAACACGGCGGCGATAACCAGTGAGACGGCCGCCATGAGGAGGGCGAGGTAGTAGAAGAAGAGCGGTCCGCCGCGCAGGTTCCACCATTGATGCGACAACGAGGCGTTGACCGGCAGAAAGAAGCCAGCGGCCCCGCCGACGAAGGGCCAGTTGTCGAAACCGATGCGCACAATCTCCGCGAAGGCGATGGTCAGCAGCGAAAAATAGACGCCCTCGATGCGGAAACGGAAGCCGAGCCAGCCGAGAAGCGCCGCAGCGCCGACCGCCAGCGCCATGGCGACAAAGACGCTCAGCCACGGCCCGACGCCATAGTTCACGAAGAGGATGGCGGAGGCATAGGCGCCGAGGCCGAGATAGAGGGCATGGCCGAGCGACAGCAAGCCGCAATAGCCCATCAATATGTTCCAGGCCTGCCCGAGATAGGTCCCGAGCAACGCCAGCAGGATGATGGAAAGTGTGTAGCGATCGACGATGAAGGGCGCGATCAGCAGCGCGACGCAGCAAACGAGAAGCGCAATCGTCGAGCGCGGCGTGAGGAACGAGAGCGCGCCCTTCACGACTCGGCCTTTCCGAACAGGCCCTGCGGGCGCAAAGCCAACACCAGCACGAGAAGGCCGAACGAGACCATGCTCTTGATGGCCGGCGAGACGACCAGGCTTGCCACCGCTTCGGCGACGCCGATCAGGAGGCCGCCGGCGAGCGCGCCCGTCATCGAGCCGAGGCCGCCGACGATGACGATGGTGAAGGCGAGCAGCGTGAGCGAGGGCGCGAGCATCGGCGTCATATCCGTCAGCGCCATCATGATGGAGCCCGCCGCGCCGACGCAGGCAAGGCCAAGGCCGAACGAGATGGCGTAGAGCCGCTTGACGTCGAGGCCGACGACGGCCGCGCCGGTGAGATTGTCGGCAGACGCGCGGATCGCGGTCCCAGTCGCTGTGAAGCGGAAGAAGGCGAAGAGCGCGGCGGTGACGGCAAGCGCGGCGGCGGCGCCATAGACGCGCACCTTGTCGATCAGGACGCCGGCGACCGTATAGGAATCGAAGGAATAGGGCAGATCGACATGCTTCGATTCAGGCCCGAAGACCAGCAGCAGCCCGTTGGTGATGACCAGCGCGACGCCGACCAGCAGGATGAACTGCTCGTGCTGCGGTCGCGTGACGAAAGGCTGAACCATGCCGCGCTGCATGGCGTAGCCGAGAATGAAGAAGGCGATGGCGAGCGGGATGCTGGCGATGATCGGATCGACGCCGCCGAGCCCGAAGAGAACGAAAGCGCAGTACATGGCGAGCACGGCGAATTCGCCATGCGCGAAATTGACGACGCGCACGACGCCGAAGATCACGGACAGGCCGAGCGCCATCAGCCCGTAAACGAGGCCGGACAGCACGCCCTGGATCAGGACTTCGACATAGAGGGAAAACGACATGCGGATCGCTGTTGGCGTAAGACGGCGCCGCCCCGGCGAAGGCCCGAGGCGGCGTGCTCGACAGCGCCCTTACTTGCGGCCCTGCCAGGCCGGGAAGGGCAGGATGGGCTTTGCGACCGCGACGTCGGCAGGGAAGACCACGGTCGGTTTCTGGCCGATGTTCTGCACCGAGGCCGACCCGATATTGGGATTGTCGCCCTTTTCATTGAACACGATCGGGCCGCCGATCATCACGTGATCCTTGATATTGGTCGCCTTGATCGCCTTCATCAGGGTCTCGCCGTCGCCAGAACCCGCACGCTTGAAGGCGTCGGCGGCCACCAGCAGGGCCTCGAAGGTGAAGCCGGCGTTGAAGCCGTCGAGGTCGAAGCGGTGATTGGGGTTGGTCGCCTTGAATGAGGCTTCCAACGCCTGGGTCATCTGCGACTTCACGTTGAACCAGGGCAGGTTGTAAATGAAGCCGTCGGCGTAGGGGCCGACCGCCTTGAAGAATTCCTCGTCGTAGAGACCGGGCGAACCGGGCGACATGATCGCCTTGGGCTGCAGCTTCTGGCGCACCATGTCGCGCGTCAGCTTGATGGCGTCGCCGGCGCGCGTGACGATCA
>JAGRKN010000170.1:0-7239 GCA_020442275.1 Rhodoblastus sp.
TCTATCGTCTTCCCGATCACGAGTTCCGTGAGCGCGGAGGAGGACGCAATCGCCGAACCGCAGCCAAAAGTCTGGAACTTCGCCTCCAGGATGACATTGCTGACGGGGTCGACCTTCATCATCAGCTTCAGCGCGTCGCCGCAGGAGATTGCGCCGACCTCGCCGACGGCGTTTGCTTCGGCCAGAACACCGGCGTTCTTCGGATTGAAGAAATATTCCTGGACCTTTTCGGAATAATCCCACATGGCCCGCTCCTTCAGCCGAAGCTCTTGCCGCAGGCGCATTTCGACGCCGCGTTCGGATTGTCGAAGACGAAGCCCGAGGATTCGAGGCCCGCGACGAAATCGACCTTCATGCCGGCCAGATGCGGCTGCGAGAGGTCGTCGATGAAGACCGTGACGCCATCCTGCTGGACGACGGCGTCGCCTTCGCGCGGCGCCTGCTCGAGGCCCATCATGTATTTGAATCCGGCGCAGCCGCCGGTCTCCACCATGATGCGCAGGCCTGTTGCGGGCCCGGTCGCGCGGGACATGGCGGACTTCACGGCTTCGACGGCTTCTGGCGTGAGCTGGATCATGGTCGGCGCTCCATCGACTGTTGGATGGAGAGGGGATCGCAACCCGCGTGCCAGACGAAACCGCTGATTTGACGAGAATTTGGAAAGCGTGGGCTGTAGCAGTTACGACAAGTGTCGCATGTCCGACACGAGTTCTGTCGCGCGTCGGCGTTGCGCCAGCAAGCTTTCGCCATCCTCGGCGCCGAAGCAGCGGTCGAAATCGCAGCATTCGCGGCAGGACGGCGCGGTGCAGAGGGAAAAGCCTTCCATTTCGCACAAGCGACGGTAGAAATATTTCTTCCACTTCATGTCGGACGTGTTGCCGGCATGCAGTGCAGGGAAATAGCGGCGTAGCAGCTCGTTCAGCCAAGAGCGGTCGGCGAGGCCGAGGTCCTGCCAGAGATGATTGGGCTGCATGGCCCGGCGAGCCACGATTGCTGCGAGCCAGCGCGTCTCTTGTGCGTCATCGGCGCCGTGCGCGAGCAGGAGATCGAAAACCATCTGCTCTTCGTCCTCGCGGATCGCGACGCTCGCCCGGTCGGCGGCGGCGATGGCGAGGGGATGCGGCGCGTGCGCCGCTACGGCCCTGCGCAAATCACTGGCGTCCAGGCCGAGCGTCGTCGTCAGGCTGGTCGCGTCTTCCTGTGCTTCGACCAGGCCAATGGCGAGAAGGCGCGGGAAGATCTCGCGCCATAGCGGATCCCCGTCTGGATCGCCCGCGGCCCTGAGCGTGCGCGCGAGTTCTTCGCCGTCGAGCGGTTCGTCGCCCGTCACGAGAAATGGGCGCGCGGCGCCGTCAGGCTGCGAGTTGATCGGCCGCGACATGGGTCTGGCAATCCTTCGGGCAGACGCGCGCGCAGGCGCCGCAGCCGATGCAGGCGTCGGAATTGTCGACCTTCATGATCTTGCGATTGAGCTCCCCGTCGAAATCGTCATCGTCGTCTTCCGTCACCTGACCGAGGACCGCGCCGTCCTCATCGACGCCATAGAGATGCATGACGTCGCGCGAGCAGACCTTGTAGCAGCGGCCGCAGCCGATGCAGGTCGCTCCGTCGATGTCGGTGAGATAGACGGGCATCCAGGAGGCGCCGCCGCGTGTGACAAAGGCGCTCATGCCGCTTCCATCTCCTTCAGTTTCTCACGCGCCGCGAAGAGAGCCGCATAAGCGTCGCGCGTCGCCTGCGCGACGTCCATGATCGATGTCCAGTTGACCGGCAGCTCCTCGGAAAGGTCATGCAGGTTCATCTTGGCGTTGGTGGCTTTTGCCGAGAGTTTCTTGATCTCGGCCTTCAGCGTCTCGATGTCGCTCATTGCCGCCTCACGCCTGTGCGACTTCGGGATGGGCCTCGATCATCTCGACGGTCTTCGTGAGATATTTCTCGCCTTCCGCGGCCATCTTCGTGAAATTGTCGAAACCGAAACGGTGGACGTCGCGCAGATGGCGCGAGAGCGCCACGAGATTGCCAGCGAGCAGGACCAGCCGGCCGAAGCCTTCATGGCTCATTTTCATCATTGGTCCGGCGATGACGCCGGTCTTCTGTTCCGCCGCCAGGCCGATGGCGGTGTAGAACATCTCGATCCGCCAGAGGATATCGGGGTCGGGATCGCCGATGATCGGCATCTCGCGCCGCTGTTCCTTGGTGACGATATATTCTTGCAGGACCTGCGCGTCCGTCTTGCGGTCCCAGGCGCCGTGCTGGTCCTGGGCGCGAAAGAGACGCACCAGCGCCTTCATGAACGGCGTTTCGAACGCGGCCGCTTCGGCCGCCGACGGATCCGGCGTATCAAGCATGGTCTGTTCCCTTGGTCGTACGCGGCGCGCGCGCGGCGAGCGTCATGAGACGGACACTCGACAGAATGCCGAGCGACAGGCTCAGAGCGATGGCGGTCAGAGCGAGCATGATCAGTCCTCCTCGTCGAAACGTGGCTTGGCGACCGCGCCGGCGCCGGCGAGCACCTTGCGCAGCCAGGGCGGTGGCGAGCCCGAGAGCATGGCGCGCGTGCGTTCGAGAACGGCGTCGATCGATTGCGCCTGTGGAATCTTCACGGGGTGGATGCCGGCCGACACGATCTTGGCGGCGGAGGGGCCGCCGATCGCGAGACAGAACAGGAGGTGGCAGCCCGCCAATCCATCGACCTTCGGCGTAATGCGATCGTCGCCCTCGGCGCGATGCTTGCCGCTTTCATCCGACACGTCGTCGAACGAAACCGTTTCGACGAAGGACCATTCGACCGGCGAAACGTCGTAGATCGCGAAACGCTTGGCCGAGCCGAAATGCGCGTTGAGGTTTTTCATGTCCTGTGTCGCGATGGCGACGCGCAGGCTGCCCGGCGGCGGCGCAGCCGCGCCGTCCGGCCCGACGACGCGCAGATGCAGGGCGCTCATGGGGTGTGCTCCTTCTCGTGAGTGTGAGACGCATGGCCATGCGGCGCGCCCAGAAAGAGATTTGCGATCTCGAAGATCAGGCCGCGTGTGCCTGCATAGCCGACGCTAGTGCGATAGGCCGCGCCCAGCCGATCGAAGATCGGGAATCCGATGCGCAGGTGCGGCACACCGAGGCGTTCAGCCGCCTGCCGCCCATGCGCATGGGTCACGATCATGTCGGCGTCGCCGGCGAGATCCTCGAGATCGCCGAGATCGCCGACGACGACATCGGTCGGCGCGAGTTCAATCGCGCGCGAGCCGGACACCGTTGTCACGGCTGCCGCGATCTTCGCGCCGAGTTCGGTCGCCAGCGTCGCGATGGCCAGCAGGAGATCCGGCTCGGCGGCGACTGCAAGCTTCTTGCCGGCGAAATAGAAGTGCCCGTCGAGCATGGCGTCCAGTAGTCGCTGGCGTTCGCGGCGGACGTCCGCTGGCGCCGGCACGCCGGAAATCTGCGTCAGGGTCGCGACGAGATCGTCGCAGGCGTCGAGGCCGGTCAGCGTCGGCAGCACATGAGCCGGCGCGCCGGTGCGCTGCGCGAGAAGTTCGGCGGCGTCGCGCATGTGTTCGCCGATGGCGAGGGTCGCGCAGGCGCCGCCCATGGAGCGAATCTGGTCGAGCGTCGTGCCGCCGTAGGTCGTGGCGCTCCATTCGCCGGTCGTGACGCCGTCGAGCGATTGAGAGACGTCGGGCAGGAAGACCGGCTCCAGATCGAACTTGCGGATTGTGTCGCGCAAAGCCTCGATGTCGGCGACCGTGAGGTGGACGCCGGGCAGGACATTGACGAGCCGCAGGGAGGTCGGGGCCTTGGCCGGCACGAGCGCGTCGATCAAAGCCACCGTCGCCCTGGACCAACCTTCTTCGAGCGCGCCGTTGAAATCCGGCGTCGAGGCGAAAACGACCTCGGTGCCGGCCATCTCCTCGGCGCGCTTCGTAAGGATGAGGCGGAGATCGCCCTCGAAATCCTCGCCGCGCGTCTCGGTCAACGCCGTCGAGCAGATGCCGACCAGTTTTGGATTCATGCGCTTCTTGAGATTGAGCAGCGCTTCCTCGACATGGTCTGCGCCACCCAGAATGGTGGAGACCTCGTTCATCGCTGTCGTCTGCAGCGGGATCGCTTCCTTGAAGTGACGCACGAGTAGAACGAGCGCGAAGGCCGTGCAGCCCTGGCTACCGTGGAACAGCGGCACGGCGCCTTCCACGCCGAGAAAGGCCATGGCGGCGCCCAGAGGCGCCGAGGTCTTCAGAGGATTGGTCGAGAGCGACCTCGAGACGGGCGACAGCGCGTTCATGCTCAGCACTCCCCGATGTCGTCGGCGTCCGTCATCGCGAACTTGCGGCGATGGCGCGAGAGCTCGTGTTCGCCGGCTGGCGCGACGGCAGGGATGTAGGCCTCGTCCCACGGCGCGGGCTTGCGGGTCTTCAGCCAGACCGGATTGTTGATGGCGGCGTCGAGCTTCTTCACCAGTTCGACCATGCCGTCATAGCCGGCGAAAGCTTCATGTCGCTCCTGGTTGATATCAACCCAGGCGGTGCGCGCCTTCAGCGCGATGAATTGCGTGCGGCCGCCCGACAGGAGCACGTCGGCCCGGCCGTCGCGCAGGAAGGCGAACATTTCACGGGGAGACAGCGAATCGACCATGTGCGCGTCGTCGCCGGTCAGTTCGACGATGCGCTGCTTGTCTTCCGGCGTCGCCTTGCGCACGGAGGTGTCGACGATCTCCATGCCGATGTCCTGCAGCGCGGAGACGACCGACCAGGACTTCACGCCGCCGGTGTAGACCAACGCCCGCTTACCCCCGAGCGACTTGCGATAAGGCTCGAGCTTCTTCCAGACCGCGGCTTCCTCTTCCGCGATCAGCGCTTCGGTCCGCTCGATCAGATCCGCAGGACCGCCCTGTTGCACCAGCAGTCGTGCGACATTGCGCAGGGCGTCGGACGTATCGGTCACGCCGTAGAACGATCCCTCGAACCACGGAATGCCCCAGCGCTCTTCCATTTTTCGCGCGACATTCACCAGCGCCGCCGAGCAGACCATCATGTTGACGCGCGAGCGATGGCAGGAGGCGACATCATTGTAGCGGGCGTCGCCCGTCACGCAGGTATGGATGCGCACGCCGAGCTTTTCGAACAAGGGCAGGACCTGCCAGAGTTCGCCGGCCAGATTGTATTCGCCGAGAATGTTGATGTCGGTCGGCGTGGAGATTTCCGGCTCGCGCGTGCCGATCACGTAATCGAGCAGCGTTTCGCCGGCGAGCTTGTTGCCGAGATTTTTGGAGCCGGCGAAGCCCGGCGCGTTGACGGGAATGACGGGCGTACCGAATTTCTCGCTGGCGCGGCGGCACACCGCCTGGATGTCGTCGCCGATCAGCGCGGTCACGCAGGTCGCGTAGACGAAGATCGCCGGAGGCGCGCGCCGCTCGATCAGTTCGCGGATCGCCTTCCAAAGTTTCTTTTCGCCCTGGCCCATCACGATGTCGAGTTCCGACATGTCTGTCGTGAACGACATGCGGTAGAGCTGCGGGCCGGAGGAGGCGGCGTGCCGGTTGTCCCAGCTGTTGCCCTCGCAGGCGAGCGGGCCGTGGATGAGATGGGCGGCGTCGACGATCGGCTGCAGCACGATCTTGGCGCCATCGTAGGCGCAGCCGCCGGCCGCGGCGCCCGGCGTCAGCGGCTTGGAGCAGCCCTTCTTGCGCTCCTTGTCGCTCTTGGCCTGGTTCTTGTCGCAGGCCGGTTCGTCGAACACGTCCTGGATCTTGGCCTTGAGGTCTGTCATCGCCGCCGCCTCTGTCGGAGAGCCGACACGAATGTCGGCTCACGTTCTGTTGGGAGAAAGCGTTGCAAGGCGCGCGCCAGATGCGCGCCTTGCCGGGACTTCAGCGAGTGAGGTCGTAACTGTAGTCGGTCACGCCTGGATTGATCGTCTCGCGATCGAGTGTGTCGAACACCTTGTCGAGCAGGGTGGTCAGCACGCGCAGGCCGCCCTGGTAGCCCCACACGGGGAAGCGATGGTGGTGGTGGCGATCGAAGATCGGGAAGGTGAGCCGGATCAGCGGCGTACCCGTGTCGCGCTCCAGATACTTGCCGTAGGAGCTGCCGATCAGGAAATCCACCGGCTCGGTGAACAGCAGCGAGCGCAGGTGCCACAGATCCTTGCCCGCCCAGACCTGCGCATTGGCGCCGAAGGGCGAGGAGGCGAAGAGCGCCTTCATCTCTTCAATCCATTCCGTCTTGCCGTTGGTGGCCACGCAATGGGTCGGCTCGCCGCCGGTCTCCATCACGAAGCGCGCCATGGCGTAGACGAAATCCGGATCGCCGTAGATCGCGTATTTCTTGCCGTGCAGATGCGCCTGGCTATCGGCCATGGCGTCGACGAAGCGGCCACGCTCCTTCTCGATTTCGGCCGGGATGGGCTTGCCGGTCAGTTCCGAAATCTTCATCAGGAGCTCGTCGGTGGCGCCGACGCCCATCGGGTAATGGAAGCTCGCCGTCTCATGGCCCTGATCGCCGACATAGCCCATGGTCTTCTTGGTGCACCAGGACTGCAGCGAGAGGGTCGCCTTGGCGTCGAGGGCGGCCGCGACATCGTCGATCTTCGTTCCGCCGTCATACATGCGGAACTCGCCATCGGCCGGCGTGTCGTACTGGTCGGCGGCGTCCGACAGGATCGTGTAGTCCACGCCCATCGCGTCGAGGATGCGCTTCAGCTCGCGATTGTTGCCGACCACGAAGCCGTCGAAGCCCGGAATGATGTTGATCTTCATTCCGGCCTTGCGCTCCTTGTCCTTCCAGAAGTGTTCGAGCACGCCCTTCATCATGTTGTCATAGCCGTCGACATGGCTGCCGACGAAGGCCGGCGTATGCGCGAAGGGCACATCGAAGGTCTCGGGGACCGAGCCCTTCTGTTTCGCCGTCTGGATGAAGGCGTGCAGGTCGTCGCCGATGACTTCCGCCATGCAGGTCGTCGAAACCGCGATCATCTTCGGGTCATAGAGCTTGTAGGTGTTGGCGAGGCCGTCGACCATGTTGTTGAGGCCGCCGAACACCGCGGCGTCTTCCGTCATCGACGAGGAAACGGCCGAGGACGGCTCCTTGAAGTGGCGCGAGAGGTGCGAGCGGTAATAAGCGACGCAGCCCTGCGAGCCGTGCACGAAGGACATGGTCTTCTCGAAGCCGGCGGCGGCGAAGACCGCGCCGAGCGGCTGGCAGGCCTTGGCGGGGTTCACGACGAGCGCGGTGCGGGCGAGGTTCTTCTCGC
>JAGRKN010000170.1:7339-7778 GCA_020442275.1 Rhodoblastus sp.
GTGTATTCGGGCTCGCGGAAGAGCGGGGCGTGATCGAGAACCTTTTCGGCTGACTGGGGCATGACAAAGCTCCTCTGTTGCGCAGCAGCGCCATACGGCTGCCTGCGCGGCTGGAGTTCAGGATGTCGGGAGGCCGGGCCCGCAGGCCCGTACCGGGGGCTTCGTCGCTGTTGCGAGCGACGCGTTGAAATTATTCCGCGGCGACCGCCGTCGGCGCCGGTTCGGCCTTGGGCTTCCACGGCGCCTTCATCAGACCCCACACGGGGTTGTTGATGGCGAGATCCATGTCGCGTGCGAAGATCGCGAAGCCGTCGTAGCCATGATAGGGGCCGGAATAGTCCCAGGAGTGCATCTGGCGGAACGGAATGCCCATCTTCTGCACCGGGTACTTTTCCTTGATGCCGGAGCCCACGAGATCGGGACGGATGCCCTCGATGAA
>JAGRKN010000170.1:7796-9227 GCA_020442275.1 Rhodoblastus sp.
TTCTCGAGTTCGTAGCCCGTCACGTCGTCGTAGATCAGCGTGCCGTTCTTCACATAGTGGCCCGTGCGCTGGTAGTCGTCGCCGTGGGCGAATTCGTAGCCCGTGCCGACGATCTGCATGCCGAGATCCTCGTAGGCCGTGATGACGTGACGGGGGCGCAGGCCGCCGACGTAGAGCATCACGGTCTTGCCTTCGAGACGCGGGCGGTATTTGGCGATGACGGCGTCGACCAGCACGCGATATTTCGCGATGACGGCTTCCGTCTTCTCCTCGATCTCCGGACCGAAGTGCCTGGCGATCTTGCGCATGGAGGCTTCGATCTGCGAGGGACCGAAGAAATTGTACTCCATCCAGGCCACGCCGTACTTCTCTTCCATGTGGCGGCAGATGTAGTTCATCGACCGGTAGCAGTGGATGAGATTGAGCTTGGCCTTCGGCGCGCGCTCGATTTCCGCGAGCGTCGCGTCACCGGACCAGTTGCCGACAACGCGCAGGCCCATTTCCTCGAGCAGGATGCGCGAGGCCCAGGCGTCGCCGCCGATATTGTAGTCGCCGATGACGTTGACGTCATAGGGCGAGGGCTCGAAGCCCGCATCGTCGTTCTGCTTGGCGCCGCCCTTGTTGTCGAACACCCAGTCGCGCACGGCGTCGTTGGCGATGTGATGACCGAGAGACTGCGACACGCCGCGGAAGCCTTCGCAACGCACGGGCACAATCGTCTTGCCCGATTCCTTGGCCTTCTTTTTCGAGACGGCCTCGATGTCGTCGCCGATCAGCCCGATCGGGCATTCCGACTGCACGGTCACGCCCTTGGCGAGCGGGAAGAGGACGTTGATTTCGTCGATCACCTTCTCCAGCTTCTTGTCGCCGCCGAAGACGATGTCCTTCTCCTGGAAATCGGACGTGAACTGCATCGTCACGAACGTGTCGATTCCGGTCTTGCCGATGTAGTAGTTGCGGCGCTGCGACCAGGAATACTGGCCGCATCCCACGGGGCCGTGGCTGATGTGGACCATGTCCTTGATCGGGCCCCACACGACGCCCTTCGAGCCTGCATAGGCGCAGCCGCGGATCGTCATGACGCCGGGGATCGACTTGATGTTGGATTTGACGTCGCATTCGGTGAGCGGGCGGCCTTCCTCGCCGACCTCCTCGCCGTCCTTGGCGACATTGAGATGCTTCTTGCGACGCTTGGCGAACTTGTCCGGATAGGCATTGAGCACATCCGTGATCAGCGCCTCCATTTTTTCGCCGTCGTTGGTGTAGTCGAGGCTCATGGTCTCACTCCTCGTGTTGGGGACCCGACGCCGGGGTCAAGGCCCGGCGCCGGAAACGACGTGACGGTCAGGCGCTGGCGGCGGCCTTCTTGGCGGCTTCCTTGGCCTCGAGCTCGGCAAGCGCCTGCTCTTCCGTCTTCATGATGCCAGATCA
>JAGRKN010000171.1 GCA_020442275.1 Rhodoblastus sp.
TGTTCTCGCCTTCGTAGAAGCAGTCCACGGGACAGACTTCCACGCAATCCATATATTTGCACTTGATGCAGTTTTCGGTGACTACATAGGTCATCGCTGGCTCCCGGCGCGCGCCGATCGGGCCGCCTCAAAGATTGCGAACTGCTATCCGCTTTGGAGGGACTGCGCAAGAACGGGACGGGAGGTCAGGTGGTCGCACCGTCCCCCGCCAGATCTTCGTACAGAAGACGAGCCTCCTCGTAGGGCCCGCGACGCTCGCCCGTCGCAACGATCCGCAGGAGACGCACATCGCGCTGGAGCGCCACCGTCAGAACATCGCCGGGGCGCACCGCCTTGGCGGCCTGGGTGATTCGCTGCCCGTTCAGCCGCACATGCCCGTCCGTCACGAGTTCCGCCGCGGCGGTTCGCGTGCGCGCCATGCGCGCGAACCACAGCCACTTGTCGAGCCTCTGGCGCGTCCCCGCCTCTGTCATCGCGGCAGGGTCGGGCAAAGGCGCCCGGCGCGCAAGTCGGACTCAGCTCACACGCCGGCCTAGCGCGGCCACTGCGGCGGATTTCATCGCGGCGCGCGCGGCCCGGGCGAAACGCTCGCGCCGCACCGCGCCGGGAAAGGCGTTCTTCCGCGCGGGATCGACGCCGATCAGAAGATCGAACATGGCGAGCCGGTCCGGCCATAGCCGGTCGATCATCGGATGATCGGCGATCGCGCAGGAATCGGTGATCTGCACGGCGGCGTCGGAAATCTGGCGCTCGGCCAGCGCGCGCGTCAGCTGCACGCCCGGCGAATAGCGCGCAAAGCGCTCGTCGTAGGCGGTCTTCCAGAAATAGGCGCGGTCGCCGCTTCGCAGAACGATCGCCATCGCGATCGGGCGGCCGTCGACCGCGATCCAGTCCAGGCGGCACTTGCCGGCCCGCGCGAGCTGACGCAGCGCCACGCGCAGAAACGCGGCGTCGCCCGCATCCGACAGGAAGGCCGAGCCGCGCCGTCCCTTCCAGCCGGCCTGCTCGAGCGCCAGAAACCATTCCGAGGCGTATCGAACCTCCGCAGGATCGCATGCCGATCCGTAGTCGACCTCGCCGCATTCGGACAGACGCCGCGCCAGCCGGTCGATTTCACGGCCGTGCTTCCTGCTGTGTCGCGCCAGAATCTGCTGCGCCCGCTCGCCATTGCCCGGCTGCAGCGCAGCGCGCTCGTGCGCGTTGAGCCCTGTCGAGGCAAGCCCCTGCGCGGCGCAACGATCCGCGATCAGCCGGGCCGCTGGCCCTGCCCGCGCCAGATCTCGCAGAATGAGCGCGGACTGGCCGAGCCGCCGTTCGCGCAGCCACGCAAGAATGGCGTCGACCGATCGCTCGGCCGCGAGCCTGTCGATCAGCGGCGTCCCGAGGGCGCTGTGCTTGTGTTTCCATGTGCGCGCCATCCCGCCGAACGCGCCGGGTCGGCCCCGCTCGAAGCCCCAGACGCCGATCATTCGCGCGCGCGGCTCGTCGCCTACCGCCTGCCAGACGACGACCATGATCGGCCGCTGGCTCGCCGGCAGATGCAATATGGCGGCAAGTGCGAAATCCGGCTCCATGAAAGGATTGGGCTCGACCGCGCGTCGCGCCAGATCGCGCCACTCGGCCTTGTGGGTTTCGAGATCGTCGACGCCGAGCGCTTCCACCAGGGGCTCGCCCTCGATCGTACGCAGTCGACTGCCGGCCAGACCGTCGGAGAGACGGCCGCCGACAATCCGCCGGACGTCGTCCGGCCAATGCTGCATCGACCTGAGGCGCCAGAATTGCGCGGCCATTGCGATCCCTTTTCGCGATGGCGCATTCCGGCCGCAGCTGTCCCGGTTCGGGACGAAAGCGGACGGAATACGCGTCGCAAGGGATGTGGCTACAAATTGCGGGCCATGGGCCGGCGTCGCCCGCGCGCGGCCCTGGATTATTCGGCGAGCAGGCCGCCCGGCCGGAGATCGAGCGGATTGGCGGTCAGCGCCGCCCGATCGGGCGTATCGGCCCGCGCTTCCCCGATCGCGGCGGAAAACAGCTTCTCGACGAATTCCTGCGCAAGCCCGTCGACGATCAGGACGATCCGCGTGCGCCTGTCCGAGTCGGGCCAACCCGCGAGCCGCACGGCCGGATGAAACAGGTGCTGCACGCCGTGGATCACGACCGGCCGGTCCGGATCGTCGGCCAGCGCGACGATGCCCTTCACCCGCAGCAGTTTTGGCCCGTGCGCGTGGCGCAGCAGATCGAGAAATATCTCGAAGGCGCGCGGGTCGAGCGGGATGTCGCGCGTCAGGCAGAAGGCGCGGATGGAGGCGTCGTGCCGGTTGGGGTCATGGCGGTGCGCATGGTCATCCCCGTGATGGTCATGCCCATGGTCGCCGTGCCCGCGATGGCCTTGGTCCTCGAAGGCCTCCGCGCGAAGCCATGCCGCGACATCGGGAATCTTGCGGTCCGTCGAAAACAACCCGGCGGAAAAGACAGCGGCGGCCGTCGCCTCGCCCTTGGCCGCGTCGAGCCGCGGCGCGCCGGGATTGAGTTCGTCGATGCGCGCCGCAAGCAGCGCGGCGGCGCTCGCGGCTTCGGGAAGGTCGGTCTTGGTCAGGACGAGCCGGTCGGCGACGGCGACCTGGCGTAGCGCCTCTCTGTGCCGGTCGATCGACGCCAGCCCATTGACGGCGTCGATCGTCGTCACGACGCCGTCGAGCTTGTAACGCAACGCCAGATACGGATGGCCCATCAACGCGTTGAGGATCGGCGCGGGATCGGCGAGCCCGGTCGTTTCGATCACCACACGCCGGAACGGCTTGATGCGTCCATTGTCGAGACGACGCAGCAGGTCTTCCAGCGCGTGCACGAGATCGCCCCGGATGGTGCAGCACAGGCAACCCGAGGCCATGAGCATCATGTCGCCGTCGATCTTCTCGACGAACAGATGGTCGAGGCCGATTTCGCCGAATTCATTGATCAGGACGACCGTATCCGCGAGCGCGGGATCGGCGAGCAGACGATTGAGAAGTGTCGTTTTGCCGGAGCCCAGGAAGCCCGTCAGGATCGTGACGGGAGCAGGCGGCGGCGGCCGGCGACTGGCGGGCTGGTTCATTCGTCGCGCTTGGCGTGGCGCTTGGCGGCCTTCGCCTTGGCTTTTTTGGCGACTGGCTTTTCAGCCTTGGCCGGCTTGGCCTTGGCTGGCTTCTGCGCCTTCTCTTTGTGAGCCTTTTCCGTTTTCGCGGTCTGCTTGTGCGCCCTGGCGGCATGCGCCTTCGCCTTGTGCGCGCGCTTGCCGCGCATCGACTGTGCGTCCGGCGCGGGCTTGACGGGCGAATCCGCATCTTCCTCGGCATTCGCCGAATAGGCCTGCGACACAGGCGTGGCCGTGTCACCCTGCGCATGCGCGATCGGGCCCGTCCAGCCCGCGACGGGGCCGACGAACACCGGGATTGGCTCAAAGGTCGGGCGCGGCAGCGTGGCGACCTGGCTCGGCCGCATCGCGCCTGCGGCAGCCGGCGAGCCGGCCGGACCGGCGCCATAGGGCGAGTTGCCCTCGGGCCCCTGCGCCGCCTGCAGGAAGCTGCGCGGGATCGGAACCGACATATCCTCGACCTGCGCCTCGAATTCAGCCGAGGCCTTGCCGCGATGGCGACAGGCGGAATCGCGCATGTCCGGCGCTTCGCCGCCGGCGGAAGCAAGGGAGGTCACGGCGCCTTGGCCGCCGCCCGAGACAAAGCCCCGGTCGAGAAGGCTGGCGGCCAGCATCGTGCGCGATTTCGCGCTCGGCGCCCCGAGCACGACCGCGATCAGCCGCTTTCCGCCCTGGGAGGCGCTGGCCACCAGATTGAACCCGGCCGCGCAGGTAAAGCCGGTCTTCATCCCGTCCGCGCCGGGATAACGGCCGAGCATACCGTTGTGCGTCGGAATGATTCGCTTGCCGAGCCTGAGCGCGCCGATGTCGAACAGCCCGGCCTGCTCGGGAAAATAGACGTAGAGCGCGCGGCCAAGGATCGCCAGGTCGCGGGCCGACGACACCTGCCGCGAGTCCGGCAGGCCGTTCGGATTGGTGAAATGCGATTCGCGCATGCCCAGCGCGCTCGCCGAAGCGTTCATTTCATTGGCGAAAGCCTCGACCGATCCGGACACGCCTTCCGCGATCGTTACCGCAATGTCGTTGGCCGACTTCACCATCAGCATCTTGAGCGCATTGTCGAGCGTCACCAGCGTGCCCGCGCGGAACCCCATCTTGGACGGAGCCATGGACGTAGCGCGCGCGGAAACCCTGAGCGGCGTGTCGAGTGTGATCCGGCCTTCGCGCACCGCTTTCAGCGCGACGAATGTCGTCATCAGCTTCGTCAGCGACGCCGGATACCACGGCCGTGTTGCATCCTGCTGGATCAGGGTCTCGCCGGAGGCGGCGTCGATGACGATCGCGGGATTGGCCGCCGCGGGAACGGTGGCGGCCGCGAACGCCAGAAACGCGACACAAGCTGTCGCGCGGGTGAAGATCGGTCGCAATTTGGCTCCCCGGGCGATTGCGGTGAAACGAAATCCGCTCAGCTACCTACGCCTCGCCGGGCCGGTTGGAAAGGCGCGGACCAGGGATTGCGGCAGGAAACATGGCGGCGGGACCGGCCGCCGAGGGCCGGCGCGACGCATAAAGGTCAGCGATACGGCGATTTCGTGACCAAGACCGCCCTGTCCCTACCAGGTGCGGTCCATCGGATAGGGATTGATGTTGAGCGGCGCGCGCGGCTGCGGGACGGCGGCGACCGGCTGCCGGACTTCCGGCGCCCGCGCTGATTGCGCCGGTTGCGTCGGCGTCGAGCCCGGTCCGATCGCGATCTCGTTGCCCCGGCCCGACCCCAGCACGACCACCTTCGCGCCCACCTTCACGCGGCCGTAGAGATCGATCGCGTCCTGGTTGATCATGCGGATGCAGCCCGACGACGCATTGGTGCCGATCGTCCACGGCTCCGTCGTGCCATGGATGCGGAACAGCGTGTCCTTGTTGTTCTGCCAGAGATACATGGCGCGCGCGCCGAGCGGATTGCGCGGGCCGCCGGGCATGCCGATCCCCGATTGCAGCTCCTTCATCGCCTTCATCAGCTCGGGCTGGCGCTCCAGCATTTCCTTGGGTGGATACCAGTCCGGCCATTCCTGCTTGCTGTTGATCGTCGCCGTGCCTTTCCAGGCGAAGCCCTGACGGCCGACGCCGACGCCGTAGCGCATGGCCGTCCCGTCGCCGTTGACGAAGTAGAGATAGTGACGGCGCGGATCGATCACGATCGTGCCGGCCGGTTCGCGCGTGGCGTAGGGCACCTCGGCCCGGAGGAAGGCGTGGTTGATGCGCGACAGGTTGATCGCCTTGATCGGAAACTTGTCGCCCGTCACCGCGCCGTAGAGGCCGCGCCCGTCGCCGGACGCCGGCGATGCTTCGGCTACGCCGGGAAATGCCGCGCAGGCCATCAGACCTTTCAGCAGGTCGCGTCGATGGAATTGCATCGAACCCTCGTCACTCGTTTTCAGCAGGAGAGGAATCTAGTGGCGCGTGGTCGCCGCCTTGGCAAGCGCAACGGCGCGGCTTGACGCGGGCAGGGCGCTCGGATCGATTCACTGATGCAAACACGCCACGCTCCGAGGATGGTCAGAAACATGAATTCCGCGCCAGAAGGCTATGCGCCGACCGACCATTCCAGCCCCTACATGGACCTGATCGGTCGACTCTACGAGCAGGGCTCGGGCGAGGATTATCGGCTCGGCATGCGCGTCGAGGAGCATCACACCAATCGCCTGGGCCAATGCCACGGCGCGGTGCTCGCCGCCCTGGCCGACGTCCATCTGCTGCGCGTGATCGCGCTCACGCGCAAACCGCGCCTCACGCTGGTGACCGTTCACCTCGGGCTCGACTATCTGAGCCCGGCTCCGCTCGGCTCCTGGATGGAAGGCCGCGGCCGCATCGACCGCATGGGCCGGTCGCTCTGCCATTCGAGCGGCATGATCTACGCCGACGGCAAGCCGGTCTTGCGCGCCTCCGGCGTATTTCAGGTCATTTCCGACGATCGCGTGAAGAAGTGATCCCTATTCGCCCGGCGCCTTGGCGTGGATGGCGAGCGCATGCACGCCGCCGGCGATTTCCTCGGCCAGGAGATCGTTGATCGCGCGATGGCGCTGCACCCGGCTCTTGCCGGAAAAGGCCGACGACACGATCTTCACAGTGAAATGGGTTTCGCCCTGGTGGCCGGCGCCGCCCGGATGGACATAGTGATTGGCGTGCTTGTCCGAATCGTCGATCACATCCAGCGACACGGGATCGAGCGCGGCCGAGAGTTTCGCTCTTATCCGGTCCTTAACCGGGATCGCGGTCTCATTCACCGTTTGGCCTCCTTGTTCGCGTAACGGCTTCACTTCGGCTGGAATTTAGCCTTCTACGCGCCTTGCGGCGAGCCCCGATCGACCCATAATGAACGCTCCATGGACCTGAATTCCCCCATCTTCGATCGCATCAGGGTCAAGCGAGAGCAACAACGCCGAGCCGAGCCCGCTTCGGCGCGGCGCATCGTCTGCGACTTTCCCGGCTGCGATTCGTCCGGCGATTTCCGCGCGCCGATGGGACGCCTGCGCGAGGGGCAGTATTTCTGTTTCTGCCTCGATCACGTGCGCGAATACAACGCCACCTACAATTATTTCGACGGCATGACCGACGAAGCCGTCGCCCGCTGGATGAAGGAAGACGTGATCGGCCATCGCCCGACCTGGGCCATGGGCGTCAACCGCGCCGGAAAGTCATTCCGCGACGACAATGCAGGCATTCGAGATCCGTTGGGGGCGTTCGGGGGGCGGGCGCGGGCGCGCCAGCCGGAAGCCCCGGTGCGGCCGAGCTACGGGATCGCCGCGAAAAAAGCCCTGTCGGCGCTGGGTCTCGACGAAACCGCGGACCCCGCCGCTATCAAGGCCAAGTATAAGGAACTCGTGAAACGCCTGCATCCGGACGCCAATGGCGGCGACCGGTCGAGCGAGGATAAATTGCGCGAGATCATCCGGGCCTATAATTATCTGAGAACGGCGAAAATCGTCTGAACCGCCGCCCCGGCGGCAGGCAGGATGTTCGCCTACCGAAGGGTTTCATGTAGCGCCCGCCGATCCGCGGCCGGCCGATCGGAGGATTGATGCAAGCCGTTAGCGAAAGAGCCGCAGATCGCGCCGCGCCCATGCCCGACATCAAGCTGTCGGTGCGGCAGACCTTCGGCATCGACACGGACATGGAAGTGCCCGCCTATTCCAAGGCCGACGAGCACGTCCCCGACTTTGATCCCGATTATCTCTTCGACCGCGAAACGACCCTCGCCATTCTCGCGGGCTTCGCCCGCAACCGCCGCGTAATGGTCACCGGCTATCACGGCACCGNNAAGTCGACCCATATCGAGCAGGTCGCCGCACGCCTCAACTGGCCCTGCGTCCGCGTCAACCTCGACAGCCATGTCTCGCGCATCGATCTCGTCGGCAAGGACGCGATCGTGCTGAAGGACGGCAAGCAGATCACCGAATTCCGCGACGGCATCCTGCCCTGGGCGATCCAGAACAATGTCGCGCTCTGCTTCGACGAATATGACGCCGGCCGCCCCGACGTGATGTTCGTGATCCAGCGCGTTCTCGAAGTGTCGGGCCGCCTCACGCTGCTCGACCAGAACCGCGTCATCCGCCCGCATCCCGCTTTCCGGCTGTTCTCGACCGCCAATACGGTCGGCCTCGGCGACACCTCGGGCCTCTATCACGGCACGCAACAGATCAACCAAGGCCAGATGGACCGCTGGTCGATCGTCTGCGTGCTGAACTACCTGCCGCACGACAAGGAAGCCGACATCGTCCGCGCCAAGGTGAAGTCCTACGACAAGACCAAGGAAGGCAAGGAGACCGTCTCCAAGATGGTGCGCGTCGCCGACCTCACCCGCAACGCCTTCATGGCCGGAGACCTCTCGACCGTCATGAGCCCGCGCACGGTCATCACCTGGGCGGAAAACGCGGAAATCTTCGGCGACCTCGGCTTCGCCTTTCGTCTCACCTTCCTGAACAAGTGCGACGAGCTCGAGCGCCCGATGGTGGCCGAGTTCTACCAGCGTTGCTTCGGCAAGGAACTGCCGGAAAGCGCCGTGAACGTGGTGATGACCTAGTGACCGTCATTGCGAGCGAAACGAAGCAATCCAGGAGCGGCATGCCGGCTCTGGATTGCTTCGTCGCATCTTGCGAAGTCGGATACATCCGACTTCGCGAAATGCTCCTCGCAATGACGATGTAAAGGTCGCAGATGTCCTCGAACCGCAAACCCGCCTCGCCCAGGGAAGCCCCGCAGGAACCGTTCAAGCGGGCGGTCGCCGCCTGCATGCGCGCCATGGCGCAGACCCCGGGGCTCGAGGTCACCTATTCCGCCGACCGCCCCGCAGTGATCGGCACGGGCGAGGGCGCCAAGGCGCGTCTGCCCGAGCCGCCCCGCAAATTGACCCCGCGTGAAGCCGCGATCGTGCGCGGACATTCCGATTCGCTCGCTTTGCGCCTCGCCTGCCACGATGAAAAGGTCCACCGCCGCATCGTCCCGCAGGGCGCGGCCGCGCGAAACGTGTTCGAGGCGGTCGAGCAGGCGCGCGTCGAGGCCATTGGCGCGCGGCGCATGGAGGGCGTCGCGGCCAATCTCGGCGCCATGCTGGAGGACCGCTACAGCCGCGGCAATTACGCCGAGATCGACAATCGCGCCGATGCGCCGTTGGAAGACGCCCTCGCCCTGATGGTGCGCGAGCGCCTGACCGGCGCGCCCGCGCCGAAGAACGCACAGGGCGTCGTCGATCTCTGGCGCCCGTTCGTGGAAGAACGCGCCGGCGCCGAACTCGACCGCCTCTCGGGCTCGATCGAGGATCAGCGCGCTTTCGGCAAGGTCGTCCATTCCCTGCTCAGCGCGCTCGACATGGCCGACGACGCCTCATCCGACACGGAAGAGAGCGAAGAGGATTCCACGGACGACAGCGACAACAACGAGAAC